>JABSRX010000318.1 GCA_013214695.1 Rhizobiaceae bacterium
TGTTTGCGTTCTTCGATGTTGGACATGTCGAGGACATCGTGTCCAATACAAGCTCCACCTTCTCCAGCCTGGGTGTTGGCTTCAACGCGGTGATTGATGACCATATTTCCTTCAACACCAGTCTCGGTTGGGCGCTGGAGGATGGTGTCACCACCCAAAGCGGCGACGTCCGACTGAACTTCAACGTCAGCGCCCGGTTCTAGAGCCGACCCTGTCCTGATTGGATCAATCTGCCCGTTCAACCAGCAACGTGCGGATCTGGAACGGTGCAAAATCCAGTTCAACCTGTCCGGCTTGCACGGCGATGGACGCTGTTGTCTGTTCCAGAAGATCGGTCTCCAGAACAGAGACAGGCGGCGTGGCAAAGTTCAAATTTGCATTGGTTGGACGGCCTTCAGCTTCATACAGGCGAAGCACATAGCCGCGCCCCTCCTCCGATGGCTTGACCGTTTCGATGATCACATTGGAGGCGTCGCAATGTACGAGCCCCGGCAAAGCACCGAGACCGGGCGCGATCAGCAGGGGATGGTTCAGTGCCTCCGCTTCGGCGCGGATGGTCTCAAAGCCCGCTTTTCCTTCGGGCATCAGAGCATATGTGAAGGCATGATGGCCCTGATCTGCCTGCGGGTCGGGCATTGTCGATGACTTGATCAGCGTCAACCGCATGGTCGAACCATGGGTGTCGTGACCATATTTTCCATCGTTGATCAGGCCGACACCAAAGCTGCCATCATGCAGAGCCGCCCATTTGTGCCCACAGACCTCAAAACGGCTGGCGTCGCGTCGTGTGTCGCGACCGGTTGAGCGTTCGATGTGCCCCCATTGAATTTGATAGGTGGCGTTCTTGGCCACCACGCCCAAGGGAAAGGCTGCCTTCAAGAGCGTATGTTGCTGATGCCAGTCAATCTGCGTTGCGAATTCCAGCCGCGCTGATCGATCCGTCAGACGGATAAATTGCACAATCCGACTTTGTCGATAGGTCCGCTCGACACGAACGGCGACACGCAGCGGACCGCTTTCAACCACGCGCATTGATGTGACATCCACAATCTCCTCGCCGCGGTCTTCAAAAAACGGATCAATGTCCCAGGCGTCCCAACTGATCGGCCGGTCCTCAAAGGCCCACAACTGGTTGCCCCGTTCCCCTGCTGCCAACAAATCCCGCCTGCTGGATTTGCAATAGGCGGCATGGACCGTGCCATCTGCCCCCAGCTCGCACCGCAAGAAGGCGTTTTCAATTAGAATGCTCCCGTCTTTTTCTTCGACAGTAAGCGGAGGCGTTTCGGATTTGGTTGGACCGAGTGTGGCTGTGCCATATCCGACCAAGGGTGGCAGATCGACAAGATATCCGTCCGCCACTTGCTGAGACGTCACATCCGAAACCGGATCCGCCACCAAGCCCAGACTGTGACGGGACAGCGGGCTTGGATTGAGAACGCCGAGCGGCCCGCTCAACCTGTTCAGTTGCGCCGCTTCGCTGGCAGCACAGATTTCATCAATACGCTGATAATCCAGCCGCGCTTCCGCAAAGACCTTGCCTATCGCCGTGCCGCTCAGCGTGTCGTGAAATTGGTTCAGGCAGAGCAGTTTCCAGGCGTCATTCACCTCTTCCGACTGCTGGGTTTCGCCCCCCATCACCGCCAGCAACTCGGCGCGATGCAAGGCGGCTTCGGCGCGGCGGTTGGCCCGTTTGATCCACCCCTGACTGGTCAGCACGCCCCGATGGCCTTCCATATAGAGTTCATCTTGCCAAGACGGGAGACCGGCAGACACAGACTTCACCTTCGCCAAGAAGTCTGCGGCGCGGCCCATGCGCACCTTTGGCATGGCCGGAATGGACTCATAGGCCTTGGCGCGGGCGATCAACTCTTCAGTGGGGCCCCCGCCCCCATCGCCATAGCCGAAACAGATCGGCAGATTGTCCATGGCCGGTTGCGATGCATTGGTGATCGTGCCGCGCACTTCCCGGGCTGTCAGGTCCGACTTGTAGTTTGTTGGAAACGGCAGATGTTGCACATCCCGCGGCGTGGTCAGCAGATGCAACAGCACTTTGCTGCCGTCCATGCCTTGCCACCAACACGTCGAAGACGGGAGACGGTTGTGCTGGTTCCAACTGAGCTTGTTGGTGACCAGCATTTCCAGGCCGGAAA
>JABSRX010000319.1 GCA_013214695.1 Rhizobiaceae bacterium
CGGCGGCGGCGGCAGCTTTGGTGGTCAGGGTGGCGGCGGAGGCTTCCCCGGCAGCGGCCAGGGCGGCGGCGGCGGCGATATGGACGACGAGATTCCGTTCTAGGCTTGATCTAGAGGTACCCCCCGTTTTCCCGGCGTTGAGCCGGGCTCAACACAGCGCCGGGATTATATAGATGGCTTCCTTATTTGAGCGTCTGAAGGCGGATTGCGCCAGCGATTGGCAGGACTATAGCCATCATGCGTTTGTTGAAGGCATGCGGCGTGGCGATCTGCCCATGGCGGCGTTCCAGGATTATCTGGTGCAGGACTATCTGTTCCTCATCCAGTTTTCCCGCGCCTATGCGTTGAGCATCTACAAAAGCCGCTCGTTGAGCGAAATGCGCAACGGATTGGAAGGGCTGAAAGCCATCATGGATGTGGAGATGGATCTCCATGTGCGTATGTGCGAGCGCTGGGGGCTGGCAGAAGTCGATCTCGAGCAGGTGCCGGAGAAAACCCAGACCATCGCCTATACGCGCTTTGTGCTGGAGGCCGGCAATGCCGGCGATCTGCTTGACCTGTACGTGGCACTGGCACCCTGCATGATTGGCTATGGTGAGATCGGCGCCCGGCTGGCCGGCGATGCGACAGACGACAATCCCTATGCCGAGTGGATCAACGAATATGCTTCCGATGGCTATCAGGAACTGGTTCAGGCGACCATTGCCAATCTCGACGAACTCGCCAGCGTGATGATGACCGAAGCCCGCTACCCGCAATTGAAGCGGTTGTTCGGGGCGGCGACGCGACTTGAATCCGATTTCTGGCAGATGGGAATGGACGCTGCGCGGGGCGGCGAGGGCGGCGAGGCTGGAGCTTGAAACAGAACCTCGCCCATATCAGCCTGGTGGTTGAAGACTACAACGCGGCGATCGACTTTTACTGCAACAAGCTGAATTTCGACCTTCTGGAAGACACCTATCAGCCTGAGCAGGATAAGCGCTGGGTTGTTGTGCGCCCGCCTGGATCGACTGGCACCAGCCTGTTGCTGGCGCACGCTTCAAAACCTGAGCAGAAAGCCTTTATCGGCAATCAGGCCGGCGGTCGTGTCTTTCTGTTCCTGGCAACCGATGACTTTCAGCGCGATTACGCCTCAATGTGTGCACAAGACATCAACTTTGTGCGAGAGCCGAAAACCATGGACTATGGCACTGTTGCTGTCTTTGAAGACCTTTACGGCAATCTGTGGGACCTGGTGCAGTTTGCGCCGGGCCATCCGCAAGCGGTCTAGGCTTATTCTTCAGCTTCCTTTTTGCGCAGCTCGGCGGCCCGTTCGACTTCTTCCGCATGATGCTGGGCGCTCTGCACCTCGATGAACAACCGCTTCACCACCGGAAACCGTCCCTTGATGGCAAGTTCCAAGCTGGTGTTGGTCTGCTCGACCATGCCGGCCGGGATTTCGTCGTTGTAATCGACACTGAGGGCCAGAAGCACATCATTGGGGCCCCGGTGCAGGGTGCGGATTTCATTGAGCGCCACGATGGCTGGCTGTTGGCCGACAAGCGCTCGGATTTCATCGACAATCTCCGGCGCAGCGGCCTCGCCAATCAGCAGGCCCTTGGTTTCCAGCGCCAAAACCAGTGCTGTACCGGCCAGAATGATACCGATGATGATGGACGCGACACCGTCCAGGATTGGCATGTCGTAGGTGACGGAAACCCAGATGCCGATCAGGGCTACAATCAGGCCCAGCATGGCCGCCGTATCTTCAAACAGCACCGTGAAGATCGTTGGATCCTTTGACTCCTGCACCGCTTGAAACAGGCCTTTCTTGCCCTGGGTCGAACTGAATTCCCGCCAGGCAATCCACCAGGCGAAACCTTCGAAGATCATCGCCAGGATCAGGATGATGTAGTTGATCATCGGGTCCTGTACCGGATGCGGATGAAGTACTTTCTCGACACCGTGATAAACCGAAATGCCGGCGCCGATGGAAAAGATCAAAATCGCAACGATAAACGCCCAGAAGTAGATTTCGGAGGCGTAGCCAAACGGGTGCTTTTCATCCGCGGGGCGCTTGGACCGGGCAATGCCGTAGAGCAGCAGGCCCTGGTTGCCC
>JABSRX010000320.1 GCA_013214695.1 Rhizobiaceae bacterium
CGGGCTGGGCCTTTTGAACGTGCCCGGTATCGTGATGTCGATTGTCATCGGTGCGCTTTTAATATCGGTTATAGCGCTGCCACGGCTTTGGTCGATGTGGAGGACATGAATGGAAAAGTATGCCTTCAAGATGCACCTGAACCCTGGTTGCAAGGAAGAATACAAGAAACGCCACGATGAGATCTGGCCTGAACTCGTTACCTTGCTCCAAGACGCGGGCGTGTCGGACTATTCGATTCACCTGGATGAGGAGACCAACACGCTTTTTGGCGTGCTTTGGCGGACGAAAGATCACGACATGGATGCATTGCCAGCTCACGACATCATGCAGCGCTGGTGGGCCCACATGGCCGACATTATGGAAACCAGGCCTGACAACGAGCCTGTGGCGGTGCCGCTGACGCCCGTCTTTCACATGCCATGAGCGCGACCAAAGTTGCCGTCATCGATATCGGCAAGACCAATGCCAAACTTGCGCTTGTCGACTGCTCGGATCTGTCCGAGATTGCTGTTGTCACACAGCCAAACATCGTTCTGAAAGATCCGCCCTATCCACACTTCGATGTCGAAACCATTTGGGAATTTCTGCTGGAGGCGTTGAAGCAATTCAACGGCCAGTACGGAATCGATGCAATTTCGGTCACCACGCACGGGGCCTGCGGGGCTTTAATTGCTGCCGATGGAGGTCTCGCTGCTCCAATACTCGACTACGAATATGCAGGACCTGACGCCGTGTCCGAGATCTATGACACTATCCGTCCCGGGTTTGAGGAAACGGGTTCACCAAGACTGCCCATGGGTCTGAACCTGGGTGCGCAGATACACTGGCAGTTTTTGCAGGATGAAGGGTTACAGAAACGTACGACTTCCTTCGTCACTTATCCGCAATATTGGGCCTATCGTCTGACCGGGGTTCTGGCGTGCGACGTGTCCTCACTTGGTTGCCATACCGACCTGTGGAACCCGCATGAGGCGCGGTTTTCATCATTGGTTGAACGGTTAGGCATCGCCGACAAAATTGCCCCTGCGCGAAAGTCTGCAGATGTGCTTGGCACTCTGCTACCAGAGATCGCAGCCCAAACTGGTCTGAGTCCAAGGACGCCTGTGCACTGTGGGATCCATGATTCCAATGCCTCACTTTTGCCCCATGTAATCCAGCGTTCGCCTCCGTTTTCTGTCGTTTCCACGGGCACCTGGGTAATTGCCATGACTGTAGGAGGTGCCCAAGTCGTGTTGGATCCGCTTCGCGACACACTCGTCAACGTCAACGCCTTAGGCGCGTCGGTTCCCTCGGCCCGCTTTATGGGCGGTCGAGAGTTCGAGATTATCCGGGATGGCCAGAGCGCTGTCTGCAACGCTGAGGCATCGTCGGCTGTTGCAGAAAATGGACCACTTTTGATGCCCGCAGTCGTCAGCGAAAGTGGCCCCTTTCAGGGTTGCCACTATCGCTGGATTGGGCAAGAACCAGAACTGGGCTCTTCAAAAAGGTCGGCGGCATTAAGCTTCTATCTGGCCATGATGACTTCAGAGTGCCTGACTTTGACCGGCCATAAAGGCCCAATAGTCATCGAAGGGCCCTTTGCTTCCAATGCCGAATATGTCGCAATGCTCTCGGCTGCAACGAGTTGCACGATCCTCACAGCCGAAAACGCGACCGGAACTAGTCAAGGTGCCGCAATGCTGGCCTTGCCACCGGATGCCTTCCCAAAGCTAAAGGAACCCATGCAGCACTTACCTGACAACAACAGAAGCTATGTATTGTATGCCGATAGGTGGAGAGAAGCCGTTCGTAGTTGAAATAGCTCAGCGAAAAGTGCAGTTGATCAACGCTCTGAATCGGAGCGTTGCGGCGGTTTTGCAAATGGCTCTCTTTGCCATCAATTCGATGCCCAAACCTGACGGTTGCCCATGCCTCAAGGTAAGCCTGCCTTGGCCCCAAAGTGTAAATTCATCGGAAACTACAATCGGCAGCTCAAGGCATATCGCTGCCATCAATGTTGCGTCGCTGGCAAACTAATGTCTAGCCCCCAATTTCAGTACCAGTGATTTGCGTTTTCTCTAATATGGTTTCAGGAACCGGTGGGCGCATGCTGA
>JABSRX010000321.1 GCA_013214695.1 Rhizobiaceae bacterium
GCCGCCGCCTTGACCCAGGTTTCCGGTGTCGTTGGCGCCGCCATATGCGCCGATGAACGACGCGGGTCGGGCGATGCACGATGGGTTTGATCGTTATACGGCGGATTGGCCAGAACGAGATCGTAACTGCCCGGCTTTTGGTCTGCAGCGGCCAGAAGATCGGCCGCAGCACCCACATCGCCCACATGGCAAGAGACGCGGTTGGTCAGGTGACTGTTGTGTTCGAGGGTCAGCGATTCAGTGCTGAGCGCGCTCAATTGCGGATCGACCTCAAACAGGTCCACCTGCGCCTCGGGACAGCGATGGGCAACGGCCATGCCGACCACCCCGGCTCCGGCACCCAGATCGGCCACCCTGCCCTGCAGGTTCTTTGGCGCGGTCGCAGCCAGCATGATCGCGTCCAGCCCCGCGCGGTGGCCGCTCTTGGCAAACTGGCGCACCGCGATTGCGTGATCGAGAAAATGGTCGGTGGTTACGTCCGGACTCATAAGCCTCAGTCGACTGGCCGAATGGGCTTTTCCGGCAATTCGTCGCCCAGTCCCGCATCACGCATCAGGCGACGTGCCTGATGCAACCGCTCGCCATCGACCATGATGCGTCGCGGCAGAATGCCCAGCGAGCCATCAACAATGCTCATATGCAGATCAGCGACAAAATGCACGATGCCCTTTTCCGTCAGCAAAGCTTCGGCAAACGAGACGGTGACCGGATTGTTGGTGCGCAAGAGTTCTTCCATGAGCGCGACATTCACCCGGAAATGGCGGTCCTGACAAGAGTGCTTGGCGAGAATGTTGAACGGCTTTGATCATCTCTGCCCAATTCGGCATCGGATTCTTCAAAAACAGTCACAAAATCATGTGCTAACCGCCCCTGCGACGCCGTTACACTTGTGCGGGGATGCAGAGAGCCCTATCACATGCGGGAGTTGAAATTTCACTGCAAGCCTGGGAACCAAAATGGGCGTCGTTGTACCGATCGATGGGGGAAAAGAAGCGAAGGCCAGTGTCAAACCACTGGTTGATTTGACCAGCGCTGACATGGCCCTGGTCAATCAATTGATCCTGTCTAAAACAGGCTCCGATGTGACGATGATCCCGGAAGTGGCGCAGCACCTGATCGATTCCGGTGGCAAGCGCCTGCGCCCGATGTTGACGATCGCGGCCGCGCGCATGTGCGGCTATGGCGACGACGCCACCGGCACGAAAGGCCTTGAGCACCACATCACGCTGGCCGCCAGTGTCGAGTTCATGCACACAGCGACACTGCTGCATGATGACGTGGTTGACGAAAGCGATATGCGACGCGGCAAACAGTCGGCCCGCATCGTTTGGGGCAACCAGGCGAGCGTCCTGGTGGGTGACTTTCTGCTTGGACAGGCTTTCCGCATGATGGTCGACGCCGGGTCCATGGACGCGCTGGACGTGCTATCGACAGCCTCCACGGTGATTGCCGAAGGTGAAGTCATGCAATTGGCTGCTGCCCAGAGCATGGAAACCACCGAAGACGACTACATGGCCGTCATCCGCGGCAAGACCGCCGCCCTGTTCTCGGCCGCCTGCGAAGTCGGCCCCATTCTGGCCGGATCTGAAAAGCCGGTACGCGATGCCTTCCGTTCATACGGTATGAACCTGGGCCTCGCCTTTCAGTTGATCGACGATGCGCTGGACTATGGTGGTTCAAAGGCGGACCTCGGCAAGAATGTCGGCGATGACTTCCACGAGGGCAAGATCACCCTTCCGGTGCTGCTGGCCTACCGCCGCGGCAATGCCGAAGAGCAGGAATTCTGGCGCAAGGCGATGGAAGGCGATTCCGCCGATGAGCAGGCGCTTGCCGAAGCCATGGAATTACTGGCCAAACATGGGGCCATTCCCGACACCGTTGCGCGCGCCCGCCACTATGGCGAGATGGCCCGCGACGCCTTGGCACCGCTGCCTGCAGGCTCCTACAAAGATGCGCTTCTGGAGGTCGTCGAGTTCTGTGTCAGCCGCGTGAGTTAGAGCCGGTCTTGCTCTGATTGAAGCATTCTGCCGGAGCATTTTTGCCTCAGCATCGCGCTGGATTGCGAAGCTCGTCCTGACCGGACTTG
>JABSRX010000322.1 GCA_013214695.1 Rhizobiaceae bacterium
TTCACCATGCCCCTGTGGACGGCGCTTCTGGCGGTGCTGTTCATCGGTGAAAAGCTCAACCGCTGGAAGGTTGTCGCCATCGTGCTGGGCCTGGTCGGGGTGGTGATGATTGTGCGCCCGGCGGTGGACAGCGTTGAACCCGGCCAGCTCTATGCTCTGTTCTCCGCCTTTGGGTTCTCGATTTCGGTCATCCTCGTTAAGGCATTGACCCGAACCGATAGCGTGGTGCGCATTATTTTCTGGATGCTGATCATCCAGGCGATCATCGGCGCCGTTCCGGCCTATTTGGTGTGGCAGCCGATTCCGGGCGATCTTTGGCCCTGGATTATCCTGGTGGCGATTTGCGGCACATTCTCTCACTATTGTATGGCTCAGGCGATGACCTTTGCCGATGCGACGATCGTGGTGCCGATGGATTTCCTGCGGGTGCCGCTGACGGCGCTGGTCGGCTGGCTGGTCTATATGGAGGCCATTGATTTGCTGACCGCAGCCGGAGCGTTTCTGATTCTGCTCGGCAATCTGTTGAACATGAAGAAGACCAACTGACCGCGCTTTGGCTGTGGACTGATCGTCCACCCTGCAATGATATGTTCTTTTCAGCGAGCATCCGACGGGTGCATAAGCGGGTCATGCGATCAGCGGTGAGCTGTATTTTTATGTTTTCGTCCCTTGTTGCCCCCACATTGGCGGATGAGATGTCTCATCCCTGCGCCTTTGGCTTTTCCGTGTCGGGTCTGTTTGATGGCCAGGGGCGCGGTGACACGTTGTTGTTGCAAGACGCTGATCAACGCTTTGTCCCAGCCGATATTGTGCTTGGCGAAGTCGGGGGTGCGATCGACAACAAGGCCCTTCGGCCCGGCGACTGGCTCATCCTGCATTTTGGTGATCAGACCGTCGACCGGTATGGCCGCCAACCCGCCCATGTGTTCCGCCAAGATCAGTGGCTGCAAGGGGGATTGTTGACCAGGGGCGAGGCGCTGGCGCTGCCAACGACACAAAGCGGGCCCTGTCATAAGGCCCTGCTTGACGCGGAAAGCAAAAACACCGCAAGAAGAGGGCGTCATTGGCGCTCCAGGGGTGTTGAAATAGATGCGACCGATCTCGAAGGCTTGGCCAAAAGGTTGGGCCAGTTCGCGATGGTCACCGGTAGAGTTCGGTCCGTGGGAGATCGAAAAAGTCGGCTTTATCTTAATTTCGGCGAAAACTGGGCGCATGACTTCACAGTTTCCATTGCAAAGCGCGGTGCAGGGAAATTCACTGGCGACCTCGGTCGCTTGATCGGCCTGACGGGGAGAACGGTGCAGGTTCGTGGTGTGTTGGAAGATAACAGAGGGCCACTCATCCGAGTGATTGATGATGTTCAGATTAAAATCATCAAATAGATGGATCGCCGTGCTGGCCTGTTTCGCACTGTCGTCGTGCCAGATTCTGTCCAGCGCTGACGACATTGCCGCGTCAGTATCTGCCGACGACAAGCCCCGTACTGGACTTTCGCTCGACCTGCTTCGGGCAAAAGATCCGCAATCGAAAATTGGCGCGCGGGGCCATCCCAAGGTTCTGGCGGCCAATGGTGGCGCATTTGAGAGCCAGAAATTGGATGAGATGCTCGCCGTCATCGTCGGCCGGTTGATCACCCATTCCAACGATCCCGACCGGGTGTTTGAAATCACCGTGCTGGATTCCGCCTCGGTTAACGCCTTCGCCCTGCCAGGCGGGTATCTGTACGTCACCCGCGGCCTGTTGAGCCTGGCCAATGACGCGTCGGAAGTGGCGGCCGTGCTGGCCCATGAAATGGCGCATGTGTCGTCCAACCACGGCATTTTGAGAAACCGGCAGGCTCAGGCGGTGACGCTCGCCGACCGGGTCACCAATGAGGTGGTGACCAATCCGGTTGTCGCCAAGGTTGCCAAGGCATCGACCGAACGCCGCTTGGCGGCGTTCTCGCAGAACCAGGAATTGCAGGCCGACGCTGTCGGCATCAAAACGCTGGGCGAATCCGGCTTTGACCCCTTCGCGGCAGCGCGCTTCTTGGTGTCGATGGATCGGTATTCGGCCTGGAATTCGACCCTCAACAACGGCGCTGAC
>JABSRX010000323.1 GCA_013214695.1 Rhizobiaceae bacterium
TGGTCACCCCAGCTTTGTAATGTCTAACAGTTTCACCAACCAGACGCTCGCTCAGATCGATCTCTGGAAGAACAAAGACAATTACGCGGTTGGCGTTTACGTTCTACCCAAGAAACTCGACGAAGAGGTGGCTCGACTTCACCTCGACAAGATCGGGGCCAAGCTTACTGAGCTTACCACTGATCAGGCCGACTACATCGGCGTGCCTCAGGATGGTCCTTACAAGCCTGAGCACTACCGCTATTGAGCGGGGAACACAGGATAAGACGTTTCGAAAAGCCGGCGGATCTCCGCCGGCTTTTTTTGTGGGCTGGTGTTGGAGAGAAGTTGCGGAGCCGGAGGGATTTCGTTAGGCTGCCTACGCGCTATGGAGCCTCCGCAAGCACATGATCAGTCCGCAGAGGAGGGGCATACCTCGACTGAGCCCAAGGTGTTTATCGGCAGCAAGAGTGAACGCGGCCTCCCCCGGCGGGAGAGTGGGGCGTTTGAATTTCTGCCGGCGCCAGCCCAGTTCCGTGCTGCGGGAGGTTCTCACGGTGAGAATCCCGCCGCGATCCTTCCCTTGCTGAATCATGCTGTTCGGGGCACCGCTTCATGGCTGCTTGAGTTTGAGTCTGCCGACGAAGAAATCTCGAAAGAGATTGGACGAGAGGGAGATCCGGAGGTGGTTCAGAGTCTTGTCCGCCCGGCATCTGTGCTTGGATCCAAGGCAGTCAGGAGTGGCAGCCCCCTGTGGCGTCGGGTATCTGAATCCGGGAAAACTTTTTTTCTTATTGCAGTCCCTTTTGCTATGCCGGGGGGGCGATTTCAGCTCCTCTGCAGTGCCGTGCCAGGGGGTAATCGGGTCAAAGGGGATGAGATCGCTGCGGTGATTCAAGGTCACGGGTGGTGGCTGACGCAAGCGACAATTAGTGGGGAAAGACGCCGGGAAGGCGAGGCTCTTCAGCGAGTGGCCGCTTTTCAGGAGTTGGTCGGCGTCTGTTCGGTCTCCGATGATTACGAGCAAGCTGTTTCGCAGATGGTTGATCACCTCGAGGCGGTGGTGGGGTGTGCCGGAGTAGCTATCCTAGATTTCAAGCGATCGCGACCGCGCTTAGTGTCGGCTTCGGGTGGGGTTGAGGTGAAGCGGGGAACTGAGGTATCGACTGCTCTGGAGGAAATTGCCGATGGTTTTGGGATGACTCCCGGTGAGTCAGTCCAGAACCCGGGGTTGGGATCGGGTGAAGATTCATCTCCTCTGGCGGCACTTTCGAATCTGTTCGGCGCTACCGGATGGGTCGCTCGCACCCTTGAGCTTGAGGGTCGAAGTATCGGATGCTGGATCTGTTGGTGGGATCAATCGGATCCCCACTTCGAAGAGAAAGAGCGATTCATTCGTGCCTCTTCGCCACTCGCTGCCGGGTTGGTATCCTGGTTGCGGGAGTCAAAACCATCCGGGATTCGCGCATTTTGGCTGAGGACGCGCCGTCTCGCGACGAATGCTCAAAAAACCGCGATTTTGATGGGTCTGGGTCTGGTCGCAGGAGGTGCGTTGTTTCCGGTTGAACGACGTATCGCCGCGGATTGCAGGGTGGAGCCTGTCGCCCAACGGATCGTCGCGGCTCCTTTTGCCGCCACGCTTCGCAAGTCGCATGTCGAAGCGGGGGATATTGTTATGAAAGGGGAGTTGCTGGCTGATCTCGACGGGCGCGAGATTCGGTTTCAACTCGCAGAATTAATGGCCAACCGGGTTCGCGCGGAGAGAGAAGCGGACAATGCTCTCGACCAGGGCAAGATCGCAGAAGCGAGAATGGCTTCACTCGAAGCTGAGGGATTTCGTCAGCAGGAGGCTTTGATGAAAAAGAGACAGGAGCAGCTGGAGATCACCGCCCCTATCGACGGCATGGTATTGTCAGGTGATTTGGAGCGGGTCGAGGCAGCGCCCGTCCAGACAGGTGACGGGTTGTTTGAAATCGCTCCGATTGACAATATGTTAATCGAGATTGAGATCGCGGAGGGCGATGTGTCGCTGACGGAAGAGGGAATGGAAGTCGTGGCCAGATTTGCCGCTTATCCGGGTGAAATTTTCGAATCGTTCC
>JABSRX010000324.1 GCA_013214695.1 Rhizobiaceae bacterium
CGGCCGGGGGTGGTGGTTTCCACTGTTCTTTATCGCGCCGCTCGGTCTCTGGTTCACGTCCGTTTGCCTCTATTCGATCCTGTTCTGCCAAAACTGCGCCCTCCCACAAGCCTGGACGATCGCCAAACTTCCATCGCCGCTGGACGAATGGTCGGGCTGGATTATCAGCTCGCTCTTCGTCGCCCGGTATGGGGAAAAACTACTCTCAAGATTGGGGAAATGATCCGATGAAAACAGTGATCTGGATTGTAATTGTCTGCGCCTTTCTGCTGCTGGCCCAAGTTGCGATGCAGCAAGCTGCGGCGGCTGTCAGGGTTTGTGGCGATCGGGCCAAAATGGTGAAGATGCTCAAGGACAAATACCTGGAGCAACCCTTTGCAATCGGCGTCTCATCCACGGGCAAGACCGTGCTGGAGATATACACCGGCTCGGACGGAAGTTGGACGGCATTGATCACCGCATCGAGGGGCACAGCGTGCATCGCCGGGGCCGGCAACTCCTGGCAGACAATGAAACAGGACTTCGACAAGAAGACTTAGCCGCGCAGCCCAAGCCTGCGACAAGGAATTACATGCACAAGTTTATTGAAGACCTGAGCCTGGTGTTTTGGTTGGCGTTTTCTGGGGGATTGGGGGCGGCAATCCTCCTGCTGAACTCGCCTGAGGCAACCAAGCCCATTGCTGTTGTGGTCACTATCCTCACTGGCGCGGTTGTTGCCGTCTACGGCGTGCCGCTGTTCATGCACTATTTTGGGATCGAGAAAGCCCAGATTGGATTTGGTGTGGCGTTCTTCACCGGGATAGCTTCCCGATCGATCATCCTCCAAATCTCGCGGCTCAAAATCTCAGACTACATTGGGAAGAAGAAACCATGATGACCCTGGCTTATTTGGCTTTCATGATGGCACTGGCATTGGCCTTGGCAATTATCTTGCAAAAGATCCTGATGACCCCGCTTTTCACGTCATGGTCACGGGCAATTCCGCGCCTGCTCATACTGCTTTTGCTGTTGGGCGTCGTGGGGGCGATTGTTCGCCACTGGTCAGACTTCGACACAAAGCCCGAAGAATTGCTGCTGGCTTCCATCCTGTCGGGGATCTTCTGGTGGGTGGTTTGGTTCCACAAGGCCAGGCTACGATCGATCGATAGCTACCTGGATTAATCCACTTAACCGGCACTCACGCGATAGCATTTTCTTATGAACGGTGCTAACACGGCTTCGATTTTTGAAACGGTACGGCGATTCCAAAAATCGTGGGACACCTTTGCTCTAACCTATTGACTCATATAGGGCCGAAAAAGATCCTGCGTGGACACTTGCTGAACTGTTTTCATTGAATAAATTCTGATTGTTCGAGGGTTGCTGCCCCGACCATTCATCAGACAAGCAGGAGGATCCCATGGTCGCTCGTATTTACCGCCCCACCAAAACCGCCATGCAGTCCGGCAAGGGCAAGACCGTTTACTGGGTCATTGAGCATGAACCTGCAGCCCCCAAGAAAGTTGAGCCGCTGATGGGCTACACGTCGTCTTCCGACATGCAGGCGCAGGTGCGTCTGAAGTTTGATAGCAAGGAAGAGGCGGTGCGTTACGCCGAGGCCAATGGTATTGAATATCGGGTGATCGAGCCCAAAGAACAGCGCCGCCGCCCGATGGCCTATGCGGACAATTTCAAGTTCGACCGCAAGATCCCCTGGACCCACTAAACGTCAGTCGGCGGGTCCAACTTTTGTGGGGCCAACAGGGTAGGGGCTTGAAATAGCCACAGAAAACGGACAACCATTTATCGACGGTCCCTTAGCTCAGCTGGATAGAGCAACTGCCTTCTAAGCAGTAGGTCGGAGGTTCGAATCCTCCAGGGATCGCCATTTAAATCAATAAATTAGTAGGTTGATGGAAGTTTGAGGAGGTTCGGAATTGAGGGTTAGGTGCGTTATAGGTACGCATCAATCGCTGGTGAAATTTGCTGTTTCCAGTATCGCGTCCAAATAGGAAAATGCATTAAAGAAAATGCATTAAAGGAAGCATGCCAAGACTTCCGTTGTGCTCTCCGCACACTTCAATTTCACCTG
>JABSRX010000325.1 GCA_013214695.1 Rhizobiaceae bacterium
TGGCGTGTTCGGTGTGGTCCTTGACGACGTCGCCCGTTTCGGGGTGGGTGAAAATGATCAGTCCGTTCCGATTGACGGCCAGCCAAGGCATGATCTGACCAAAAACATCGGCTGAAAACGCCAGCTGACAGCTCCACATTGGATGAGGTCCCACCAGCTTTTCGTGAACGCGGCCCATCTTGATATCAAAAAGATCTTCGGCCTTTTCGCAAAGGTTTACCGCCTGCTGGACGGTTGCTTCATCGAAATACACGTGACCGTGGAACTCCTGAAGATTCATCATCCTCTTCCCTTATGATGTTGCAGCAATGCGTTCCGCTTCTTCGCGACTGAGGCGGGGAGGTTCCCAGCCCCGGCCCGGCGCAGCGTCCAGAAGCTTCTTGGTATAGTCGTGCTTGGGCCGGTTGAACACCTCGTCCGCAGTTCCAAGCTCCACCATAACACCCTTTTCCATCACCGTGATGTAGTCAGAAATCTGTGCCGCAACGCGCAGGTCGTGGGTGATGAAAACGATCGCGATATCGAGCTTTTCCTGCAGGTCATTCATCAACCAAAGAACCTGTTTTTGAACCGACAGGTCGAGTGCAGATACCGACTCGTCGGCGATTACAACATCGGGCTCCATGGCGAGAGCTCGGGCAATACCTATACGTTGCCGTTGACCACCAGAGAAGTTACGTGGCGAGCGGTTATAGGCTTCGGGCCCCAGACCTACCAGGCTCAACAGTTCAAGGGTTTTTGCCTTAGCTTGCGAGTTTGGAACACCGCGCAACTCCATGCATCTTGATATGATGGCACCAACACGTTGGCTCGGGTTAAGCGAGCCATATGGATCCTGAAAGATCATCTGAATCTGTTGGCGCGCATCTCTTAGATCAGTCCCGTTCAGGGCCAAAAAGTCCTGACCCGAAAGCACGATGGCGCCTTCACTTGGTTCCGTGAGTCGGATCAACGCCTTTGCCAATGTCGACTTTCCGGATCCGCTCTCACCTACTACGCCAAGGGTCTCGCCCGGTCGCAAGATAAAGTTGGCATTATTGAGGGCGTGCAGTTGATTGGTGCCCGAACCATAAAATTTGTGGAGATTTTTGGCCTCAACAATTGGATCGTCCGAACGGTTTAGGTCAGGCTGTCTTTGGGTCTTCAACAACGGCATCGCGTCAACGAGGAGTTTTGTGTAGTCCTCCTGGGGGCGCATGAGAATGCTCTCCTTGTCACCTTCTTCAACAAGTCGGCCATACCGCATGACCGCAACTCGGTCGGCGACTTCTGCAACCACACCAAAATCGTGCGTGATAAATATCGTCGCATTGTCATAGACATCCTTAAGCTCGTTGATCAGCATCAGGATCTCCTTTTGTGTGGTCACGTCCAGCGCGGTTGTTGGTTCGTCAGCAATCAGAATGTCAGGCTTGCAAGCAAGCGCCATGGCAATGACGACACGCTGGCTCTGGCCGCCTGAAACCTGGTGCGGATAGCTGGCGTAGATGCGCTCGGGTGAAGGCAGTTTCATCTGTTCAAACAGCTCGAGGGTCGCTGCCTTCCTACCGGCAGGATCGATTTCGGGACGATGTAATTTGAAGACTTCGTCGACTTGGGTACCGATCCGCATCGACGGATTCAATGCCGCCATCGGTTCTTGATAGATCATCGAGATCCGAGCACCTCGAATTTCATTTAGAGTTTTCGCAGGCAGCCGCAAAACATCGTCGCCATCAAAAATGACCTCCCCTTTTTCAACGGTCAGCCGTGGCGCAACGTAGTTCATGATGGCGCTGGTCATCACGGATTTTCCGGAACCGCTTTCACCGACGATGCACAAGATCTCTCCTCGTTTCAGCTTCAAGTTGAAGTCTTCAACTGCATAAGGACGATCCGATCCCTTTGGCAGTGCAATCGACAGATCTCTGATTTCGAGCACAAACTCTGAATGGTTTGCTGTGGTCATTTGTGCGCCTCTATTCCCAATAGAACCAGAATGCCACCACCATTTAAAACAATACTATTGGAGTCAAGTTTAAAGTTGTTGAACCTTGATTCAGGACGAATGCAGGATGGTTCGGACGGGC
>JABSRX010000326.1 GCA_013214695.1 Rhizobiaceae bacterium
CGGGCGCAAATGGTTCGTCAATGTGCTCTGGAACCACCGCTCTGAATCGGTTGGTGGCAACCCCAAGCACCCGGCCTTCGCTGGGATTCTGTTGCAGGAGTTTGACCATGCGGCGGGGAAGTTGGTTGGCGAGATTACCAATATTTCAAAAGGCAGTCCCCATGGTCTGATCGAGGCGCCGCACATCTTCAAGCGCAACGGCATCTACTATTTGACCGTCGCAGAGGGGGGAACCGGCTATCAGCACACGGTGACCATGTTGCGGTCAAAGCAGATTGAGGGTCCCTACGAACTCCATCCCAATATGTTTTTGCTTACGTCGAAAGATGATCCCGAAGCGGTGCTGCAACGCGCCGGGCATGGTCAGATTGTTGAAACGCCCGATGGACAGGTCTATCATACCCATCTGTGTTCCCGGCCACTTGAAGTGACTGAGGATGTTGCAGACCGTCGCTCGCCGCTGGGCCGTGAAACAGGTTTGCAGAAGTGTGTCTGGAAGGACGATGGCTGGCTCTATCTGGAAAACGGCGGCTTGGTGCCCGAAGTCGAGGTCGTGGCACCGGACGGCAAGGCAGAAACCGAACCCAGGCAGGCGATCCGACGTCAATTTGATGGCTCAGATTTGCCGGCAGAGTTTCAGTGGCTGCGCACACCTTTTCCCGAGCGCCTGTTCACCTGCACGGACAGCGGTCTGATCCTGCACGCGCGTGAATCCTTGGGGAGCTGGTTTGAACAGGCGCTGGTCGCGCGCCGTCAGGAGCATCTGTCATTCCGCGCCGAAACCTGCCTCGACCTTGACCCGCAGACGATCCAGCAGGCTGCAGGACTGGCCCATTATTACAACCGCACAAAATTTCATTTTCTGGGCATCACCTGGCATGAGGAAAAAGGCCGAGTGCTGACGATACTGAGCTGTCCAGGAGACTGGCCGGATGGCCGTCTTGAATTTCCGTTGGATGGGGAAGTGGCATTGCCTGCCAGTGGCAAGATCCATCTTGCAATGGATGTCGATCGGGAAAAGCTGCAGTTCTCCTATCGGTTGGACCAGGAAACGGATTGGCAGGAAATCGGACCCGTCCTGGATGCTGCCGTTATTTCTGATGAGGGCGGCCGCGGTGAGCACGCATCATTTACGGGCGCATTTGTGGCCATGGTGGCCTTCGACACAAGCGGTGCTGCGCGCCAAGCCTTCTATTCCAGCTTTGATTATTTGCCTGGTAATTGAACTCCTCGGCACCCGGGTGCCACCAATCCTCGCCAAAGCGTCGAGAATTTGTGATCTGGGTTCGCAAATGGGGATTTCCTTCGATTGGATCCCCATGTACAGCAACTTGTAAGAAATTGTCTTGCGAGGAACTGAAGCATGAGTGCAACGATCATCGATGGTAAGGAATTTGCTGCATCGGTCCGCGAAAAAGTGGCCCAGCATGTGTCCCGCCTGAAGGAAGAGCATGACATCACGCCAGGTCTGGCGGTGGTGCTGGTTGGCGAAGATCCCGCAAGTCAGGTTTATGTCCGCAACAAGGGCAAGCAGACGGTCGAGGTTGGCATGAAGTCCTACGAGCACAAGCTCGAAGCCTCGATCTCGCAGGACTATCTGCTGCGTCTGATTGAAAAGCTCAATGAAGATCCGGACGTCCATGGCATTCTGTGCCAGTTGCCCCTGCCGGATCACATTGATGAGGACATGGTGATCAACGCCATTGCGCCGCACAAGGATGTGGACGGTTTTCATATATCCAATGTCGGCCTGCTGGGCACCGGTCAAAAAAGCATGGTGCCCTGTACGCCGCTTGGTTGCTTGATGATGCTGCGCGATCACTACGAAAAACAGGGCGAAACTCTCAGCGGCAAAAATGCAGTCGTCATTGGACGTTCCAATATCGTCGGCAAGCCGATGGCCAATCTGTTGCTGAAAGACAGCTGCACCGTCACCATCGCCCACAGCCGCACCAAGGATATCGAGGCGCTGTGCCGGGGCGCCGACATCGTCGTCGCTGCCGTTGGTCGGGCCGAAATGGTAACCGGTGACTGGATCGCCGACGGAGCAACCGTCAT
>JABSRX010000327.1 GCA_013214695.1 Rhizobiaceae bacterium
CCGGCATGATGGACACGGTGCTCAATCTGGGCCTCAACAGCCAGAACGTCGAAGCCATGGCGGGGCAGGGCAACGATGCCCGCTTTGCCTGGGATTCCTACCGCCGCTTCATCCAGAGCTTTGCCTCCGTGGTGATGGATATGGACGGGGAAGAGTTCGAAGAGGTGTTGGAGGAATTGCGCGAGCGCAATGGTGTTGAAACCGATGCCGAGCTGTCCGCCGCCGATCTGCAAGGGGCAACCGAGACTTTCCTTCAATTGGTGGAACAGACCTGCGGCGAACCGTTTCCGCAGGATGTGCACGACCAGCTCGAACTGGCGCTGCTGGCGGTCTTCCATTCCTGGAACACGCCACGGGCGAAACGGTTTCGCGACATGCATGGCCTCTCCCATGAAGGGGGCACGGCGGCGGTCATCCAGACCATGGTCTTCGGCAACCGCGACGCGGAGTCCTGCACCGGCGTTTATTTCACCCGCAACCCGTCGAATGGCGAAGCTGCCCCCTATGGCGAATACATGCCGATGGCCCAGGGCGAGGAGGTCGTCTCCGGCATCCGCACGCCGATGGAACTGACCGAGGCGGCGCGTGCGATTGGCCTGTCCGACAACCCGTCGATGGAAAAGCTGATGCCGGACGCTTATGACGCGCTGATCGGCTATGGCGGCCGGTTGGAAAAGCACTTTCGCGACATGCAGGAAATCGAGTTCACCGTGGAAAGCAGCCGGCTGTTTCTGCTGCAGACCCGCAGCGGCAAACGCACGCCAAAGGCCGGGTTGAAGATCGCCGTCGCGATGGTTGCCGAAGGCCTGATCAGCCAGCAAGAAGCGCTGGCGGCCTGCGATATGAATGCTCTGGAAGCCATGCTGGTATCGCGGGTCGATCCGCCGCCAGGTACCGCTTTTGTCGCCAAGGGCCTGCCGGCATCACCCGGCGTTGCCACCGGCGCCATTGTGTTCACCTCCGAAGAAGCCGTGGCGGAGCGCGAGAAGGGCCGCGACACCATCCTGGTGCGGTCTGAAACCGATCCGCGCGATGTGCACGGCATGCATGCCGCCGCCGGCATCCTGACCACCCGTGGCGGCATGACCAGCCACGCAGCGGTGGTGGCGCGCGGCATGGCAAAACCCTGCATCACCGCGGCGATGATGGTGAAGATCGATCTTGCCAGTCAGTCCTGCTCGGCATCTGGCCTTGAACTGCAGGCCGGCGACATCATCACCATCGATGGCAGCGCCGGCACGGTCTATGTCGGCGAGCAGCCGGTCAAGACCCCGCAGCCCGACGGTGATCTGGCGACACTGCTGTCGTGGCGCTAGAGCCCGACTAGGCGGCCCGCAAGTCCATCTTGTGGACCCAGGCTTCGGTATCCGCCAGGGCCTGTTCCAGCCGGTCGAACAGTTCGTTCAATTCCGCTTCGTTGATGATCATCGGCGGGCACATGGCCACGGAATCGCCGATGGCCCGCAAAATGGCGCCATGTTCCTGACAGGCCACGACGCATTGTGCGCCGACGGCGTGTTTGGGATCGAAGGAGCGCTTTGTTGCCTTGTCGGCCACCAGCTCGATGCCCGCCATCAGGCCGGAATTGCGCACCTCGCCGACCAGCGGGTGATCGGCCAGCTTGGCCAGACGTGCTTCAAACAGTGGAGTAATGGCCCGCACCTTGCCGCAAATATCCATGCGCTGGTAAATCTCGATCGCCTTGACGCCGAGCGCACAGCCGAGCGGATGGCCGCCATAGGTATAGCCGTGGCCGAAAGTGCCGACCTTTTCCGACTGTGTCTCCATGGCTTCATACATGTAGTCCGGCACCATCACCGCGCCCAGCGGCGCATAGGCTGATGTCAGCTGTTTGGCCACCGTGATCGTATCCGGCTGCATGCCGTGGGACATCGCCCCGAACCACTCGCCGGTTCGGCCAAAGCCGTTGATCACCTCATCGGCAATCAGCAGAATGTCGTGTTTCTTGAGGATCGGCTGGATCGCCTCGAAATAGCCGCTGGGCGGAACCAGCACGCCGCCGGCGCCCAT
>JABSRX010000033.1:0-3071 GCA_013214695.1 Rhizobiaceae bacterium
GCACGGACATATTCGCGACCATCTGCCAGCGTGAAGGCCAGTTCCTGCACGATCGTGCTGCCGGCTTCCTGAATGTGGTAGCCGGAGATCGAAATCGAATTGTAGCGCGGCATTTCTTTGGCCGTGTATTCGATGATGTCCGACACAATCCGCATGCTGGGCTCCGGCGGATAGATGTAGGTGTTGCGGACCATGAACTCCTTGAGAATGTCGTTCTGGATCGTGCCCGACAGTTGCGAGCGATCAACGCCCTGTTCCTCACCGGCAATAATGAATGAGGCGAGAACCGGGATGACCGCGCCATTCATGGTCATCGATACCGACATTTGATCCAGCGGAATGCCGTCGAAGAGGATTTTCATGTCTTCGACGGAGTCAATGGCTACGCCGGCCTTGCCGACGTCCCCGACGACCCGCGGATGGTCGGAATCATAGCCGCGATGGGTGGCCAGATCAAAGGCCACTGATAGGCCACGTTGTCCACCAGCCAGCGCCGCACGATAAAATTTGTTGCTTTCCTCGGCCGTCGAGAACCCGGCATATTGTCGAATGGTCCAGGGACGCCCGGCATACATCGTTGCTTTGGGGCCACGCGTATAGGGTGCCATGCCGGGCAGCGAGCCAAGATGATCGAGGCCGTCGAGATCATCTGCCGTGTAAACTGGCTTGACGGGAATACCCTCCGGCGTTTGCCAGATGAGCGATTGCGGATCTCCCCCCTTCATTTCTTTGCTTGCCAGGTCGAGCCAGTCTCTTGGGGGGGAAGTCGGAGCCATATTTGTGTCTCAATCGTCAGCGTTGATGGCTTTGTAGATACAACCAACGGCGGCCAGAGCCAAGCGTCCCATACGCCACTTTCGTCTCACGTCGCAGGCAAAGCTTGCGTGTTAACGAAGTTTTAAGCATACGCTTTTCAATCGAGCCGCCGGATGGTTAACTGGCCGCAGCGGGTAAATTGATCAATGCCGGGGCTACAGAGCCTAATTCTGTGGGGACGGTTTGGTGTGGGTGATGAAGAAAATTTCGAGTTTCTTGATGTTGGCTGTCGCTGGTTTTGCAGCCTGGGCCTCTGGGTTTGGCAGCGCCTTGGCGCAGGAAAGTCGCACGCTTGGCAGTGGCGCAATCGTCGTGCGCCTGTGTCCGGCCAGCTGTGTGGCGGTCAATGGCCACGGATTGAAATCAGGCAGCAAGGTCACCGTTTATGAGACCAAATCCGGTTGGGTTCGGGTCTCCGATTACCTCAACAGGAGCCGTTTGGTCCAAAGTTTCGGCAATTCGATCACCCGTAAACCCGCTCTGTGGATTGCCAGCAGCCAGCTGGAAGGCGGAGCCGCTGCGCAACAGGCGACAACGCAGCAGCCTGCCGCGGCAGCGCAATCGAGCCCAGCGCCTGCCGTGCCGCGACGCTTGACGACCCCGACCTTCCGACCCGGAAAGTCGGTTGCCAAAGAAGAAGTGGTTGAGGAAAAGCCAGCCGAACCCGAAACGGCTGCGGCCGAGCCTGTTGAATCCGAAACGACTGAAACAGAAACAACTGAAACAGAAACGGTCGAAACCAAACCTGCGGAGCCTGTCGAAACCAAGCCGGTTGAACAGGCCAAGCCGGAGGAAGAAACATCCGAGCCAGCAGATGGCACGCGTCGCGCATTGACCTGGGAAGAATTGCAGGAGCGTTTGAACCAGCAGCAGGAAGAACAAAAGCGCCGCGCTCAGATGAGCGAAGCGGAAAAGGCGGCCCTTGCAAAGGAAGAGGCTGAACAGGCCGCCAGGGAAGCCGAAATTCGTCGGGCGGCAGAAGCCGCCGAGGCGGCGAGGGCTGAAGAGGCCCGCAAAGCCGAAGAAGCCGCTGCCGCCGAGGCTGCTGAAGAAGCGCGCAAGGCAGAGGAAGCTGCTGCCGCCGCCAAAGCTGCTGAAGAGGCCCGCTTAGCGGAAGAATCGGCCAAAGCCGAAGAGGCGCGTAAGGCAGCTGAAGCGGCCGAGGCGGCAAAAGCGGCCGAGGCGGCGGAAGCGGCGGAAGCGGCGAAAGCTGCAGAGGAAGCCGCTGCCGCCAAGCAGGCTCAGTTGGAAGCTGAGGCGAAGAAAAAGGCCGAAGAGGAGGCTGCCAGGTTGGCCGCCGCCAAAGAAGCGGAAGAAGCCGCCAAAGCGACAGAAGCTGCAGCTGCCGCGGCCGCTGCCGAAGTGGCGGCACAAGAATCCAACACGGCCCGCACCGCAAGCGCTGCCAGAGCCGCGAGCGAGGAAGCATATAACCCGGTGGTTTCAGAGCCGATCAAACTGGGTGCCCGTCCCAAAAAGATGACCAAGGCCTTGCGGGACAAGCGCTTGTCCAAACTTCCCGGCAGTAAGAGCCGGGTAAAGCTTGAGGCGGTGATCGCATTGCGCCATTACGCCCTCGGCCTGCTAAACAGCGGTGAGTGCAAGGGCATTGCCGGCGGAGGTCCCAGCGCTGTGCCGGGCATGCTCTATGTGGCTTGTACCGAGGACCCAACCTATCTGCGCCAGTTCCCGATGAAAGAGGAAACGTGGTAAGCTCAACCTGCCTGGTGAGAGGTGGACCTCTTCGATAACGCCTTGACCAGTCTTGGCACTTGCAACAGCAGCAGCGGCACAAACCAAATCAGCAATTGGTCGAGGAACTGATCAATCAGCCACCAATGAAGGGCCGTGAACAGCGCTGCCCCATAGGCGGCCATCTGCAGCCGCTTCCACCACCTGCCCAGAAGCCGCACACTGGCATCGTTCGACGTCACCGCCAAAGCAGCAAACAATACTGTCACGATCCAGCCTGTCAGCAAGGAAATCTCTTCCAGTTCCAGGAGCACAAGTTCGAGACTGCCGGTGTGGCGCACATAGAAGATCGCATGCAGCGTGCCATAGCCCGCTGCCGCAACCCCGATATAGCGTCGCCGCTTTTGCAGCCAACACATAACGGCCAGGCCACTGGGCCAGCCGCGCGACAGGCGCATCAATGGTGTGATTGCCAGAGCGAGAACTAGGAACTGTGTTGCCAGTATCCCGCTTTCATACATGATTTCAGCGTAGTAGCGGTTGTTTTCGACCAGGTCCCAAAG
>JABSRX010000033.1:3170-12705 GCA_013214695.1 Rhizobiaceae bacterium
ACACGTTGATCGACACGACCAGACCCGGCATCGGGCACAGCAACATCTTGCTCGTATCGGCTGGAACTTTTTCCAGCATAAAGCCGCTCAATTCCACCACTCGAGGGGACATGACCTGCGCCTGATGGGTGGCACCGCGATAGCGCAGTTCGTAGCCACCGGCCGTTGCTTTGACTTTGACAGCAATGGCCTGGCCATCGATTTCCGCGCAAAACAGGCTGTTGCCGGGACGCCATTCGGTCAGCACTTTCATCTTCGTGCCATTGGCAAATTTGATCTTCGCGCCCTCGTTTTTGGCTTTCAGGGTCAGGGCGTGTTTTTCGCCAGACAGATCCACAACCCAATCCTTGCCGACCCGGCGTTTGTGGTTGGTCATGGCGCCGGAGATGCGGGTGCGTCGCAGTTGCGCGATCATGTTCATGACAGCGGCCGCCGCCGCGAGCTTTTGACGATCGGCGTCGTTGGTTTCGGCGCCTTCGAACCCGTCTGGATATTCTTCTTCGATAAAGGCCGTGGTGATGTTGCCGGTGACAAAGCGCTCGTGGTCCATCACCGCAGAGAGGAACGGCAGGTTGTGGCCAATGCCCTCGACTTCGAATGTATCCAGTGCCACCCGCATGGCTTCAATGGCCTTGCCGCGGTCTTCACCCCAGGTGCAGAGTTTGGCGATCATCGGATCGTAATACATCGAGATCTCACCGCCTTCGTAGACGCCGGTATCATTACGCACGATGGTGCCATCGCTCTCACCTTCTTCCGGCGGGCGATAACGGGTCAGGCGACCGATGGATGGCAAGAAATTGCGGTAAGGATCTTCTGCATAAAGACGGCTCTCAATGGCCCAACCGTTCAGCTTGATGTCTTTTTGCGTCAGCTTCAGCTTTTCACCATAGGCCACGCGGATCATCTGTTCGACCAGATCGACACCGGTGATCAGTTCAGTGACCGGATGCTCAACCTGCAATCGGGTGTTCATTTCCAGGAAATAGAAGTTCTTGTCGCCATCAACGATGAACTCGACTGTGCCGGCGCTGCAGTAATCGACGGCCCGCGCCAATGCGACAGCCTCATCGCCCATGGCTTTGCGGGTCTTTTCATCCAGAAACGGCGAGGGGGCTTCCTCGATCACTTTCTGGTTGCGCCGCTGGATCGAGCATTCGCGCTCGCCCAGGTAGATGCAATTGCCGTGTTTGTCGCCCAGAACCTGAATTTCGATATGGCGCGGCTGGGTGACAAATTTCTCGATGAAGATGCGGTCGTCGCCGAAGGAACTGGCCGCTTCGTTCTTCGAGGATTGAAAACCCTCCCGCGCGTCATCGTCGTTCCAGGCAATGCGCATGCCCTTGCCGCCACCGCCAGCGCTGGCCTTGATCATCACCGGATAGCCGATTTCCTTGGAGATCTTGACAGCCTCTTCGGCGTCTTCGATCAGACCCATATGGCCGGGCACGGTCGAAACGTTGGCTTCCTTGGCCAGCTTTTTCGATGTGATCTTGTCGCCCATCGCCTCAATGGCGCCGACAGGCGGGCCGATGAAGGCGATGTTCGCAGCTTCAAGCGCTTGCGCAAACTTCGGGTTCTCGGACAGAAATCCGTAGCCGGGATGAACGGCCTCTGCGCCTGACTGCTTGATGGCATCCATGATTTTGTCGATGACAATATAGGATTCAGCCGCTGGGGGAGGGCCAATATGGATTGCCTCATCAGCCATCGACACATGCAACGCGTTGCGGTCGGCGTCGGAATACACGGCGACGGTCTTGATGCCCATCTTGCGCGCGGTCTTGATAACGCGACAGGCGATCTCGCCACGGTTCGCGATGAGAATTTTCTTGAACAAAAGACGTCTCCTCCCTTACGGCCCCACCATCATTAGGCAAGCGAAGCCGCTTCGCCAAGTGCATCTTTAGGATAGATTGTCAGGATCGCAAGAAGGCCAGTGCGGCATCTTCATCGTCGAGGTCAAAGGCGCGGATTTCCAAGCCCGGAATCAGGGCCCCTTCGATGATCGATGCCTTGGCAATCCAGCTTTCATTGGTCAGCACTGCCGCCTTGTCGACTTTGCCGATCAGTTGGAACAGTTTCGGCATCATCATGAACTCGACGCCCAGCGCGGCCAGCGTCGGCATCTTGAAATTGGTGATCCGGTAGAACAATTTGCCGTCGGTCATGCCTTCGCACAGCTCAAACAGTTGGTTGAGGCCAATTTCCATCTCGGCAGCGTCAATTTCGCCGTCGACTTCGATGTTGATGATGCCTGGTTCCCTTTGATCAATATTCAGCATGGTTCGTGCTCCTTTCGTGGGGATACACTTCAGGTGCGCATGCTGAAGCGGCCATTCAATACGACGAAGGACTAGGCCAACCTGATATCGAAACTAGCGCAGCTTCACAGCAGTACCATTGGCGGAGACCATCAACATGCTTTTGCCGACGGTTTCGTAGTCGAGATCCACGCCGATAATCGCATCGGCACCCATTGCTTTGGCTTCTTCGATCATGTCTGCGGTTGCGGCTTCGCGCCCGGCCAGAAAGACCTTCTGGTAGCCGCCGGAACGGCCGCCGACGATGTCCCGCACACTGGCAAAAATATCGCGAAAAACATTGGCCCCGAAAACGGCTTCACCGGCGACCAATCCCAAGACCTGGTCAACTTCACGGTTTGGAACGGTGTGGGTGGTGGTGATGATCATGAGGGGCCTCCGGCGTGAGTCGAGTGATGAATCAACAGTTTAGCACAGGCCTTGTGCGAGGCGTATAGCTGTGGGCGCGCAGGAGGATTGCCGCTGCTTGACATAATGAACGTATTATATAATCATTCAGTTATATAAGGATTGTGTTTATGAATTCTGTTCCCAATCTGGATGCTGTATTTGCGGCGCTCGCAGACCCAACCCGACGGGCGATTTTGGAGCGCCTGGCCGACGGGCAGGCGACGGTGAACGAAATCGCCGCGCCCTTTGATATGAGCCAGCCAGCCGTTTCGCGGCACCTTAAAGTGTTGGAGCAGGCGGGGCTGATCGAGCGGGATGTGGATCAGCAGCGCCGCCCGGCACGTTTGAAGGCTGAAAACATGTCTGCCGCTGCAGATTGGTTGGCGGAATTTGAGGAATTTTGGACCACCAGCTTCAACCAGCTGGATGACATTCTTGCCGGCATGAAGCTGGCCAATCAGGAGGAAGACCCCCGTGAGTGAACTGCCCGAATACATCCTGGACCGCATTTTCGATGCGCCGCGCGACATGGTCTGGAAGGCCTGGACCGACCCGGAACTGCTGGCCCGCTGGTATGGACCGGGGGTTGAGACGATCATCCACGAATTCAACCCGGTCGTTGGGGGCTTTTGGCTCAATGAGATGAAGTGGGGCGATAATTCGATGCTCTCGAAAGCTGAATTCACCCAGGTTGAAGAGCAGAAAATGCTGGTCTGGAACCATTCGTCAGCGGACGAAAATTGGAACATTGTGCCCAATCCTATGATGCCGGACTGGCCGACCACTTTGCTGACCACCGTTACCTTTGAGGATGTGGGTGACAAGACGAAGGTACGCCTGGTCTGGACACCGGTGAATGCCAGCGAAGCAGAAATCGCCTGTTTTGCCGGGTCGATGAACAAGGTGGGTGGCGGCTGGGAATCCGGCTACGCGATCATCGACGAAATCCTCGCCGAATTGTAGGCCTGATCGGATATGGCGTAGCGGCGTTCAGCTGTCGCGCCACAAAGATGGGTCAAACGCGTCTGGAAAGCTCTTTTCCGCGACCGGCCGGTTGATGACCAGCATTGCGTCATAATCGGCCGGATTGAAAGGCTCTTCAGCTGCGATGACCTCGCGGCCAAACAGCCAGCCGAGACGTCCAGCATCGAGATTGCCCCGCACAAACGGCTCGTCGCCAAAATGCTTGACCAGACAGGCCATGAAGTTCTCGTCGGCCGTGCGATCGCGCGGATTGCGGTCGGCATAGCGCTCGCGCGCGACGATTTTGGTGGCCCCTTTGGGGTTGTCGCGACGAATGGTGAACTGAAAGTCTGTTCCCGGGAGACGGGAGGGAAATCCGCGATGTTTGTGCATGGGTGCTGAACCGGGTGGTCTGATGGCGGTAGAGTACTAGCTCGCGACGCGGCGATAAACCCACAAACGTGCCGGCGGCAGGTTGCGCATCATCCAGTCCAGAGGTTCCACGGTGTAGGTCGAGAAATTTGGGGGGATTGGCGATTTTGGGCCGTAGGAAAACTGGACCACTGGACGACCGGGCCCAAGGCGATCCAGCAAGTCTTCCAGCAATTGCACCCGACTGGCGACCGGGAAGTTCAGCAGCGGCAGTCCCGAAAGCACGGCGTCAAACTTCTTGTCGCCGAGATCCGGCAGAACCGTGCCAAGATTGAAGGCGTCGCCGTGATAAAACCGCACGCCAGGAAAGGTCTTGCGCAGGTTGGGCAGGAAGCCCTTGGAATATTCGACACTCAGCAGATTTTGGGGATGCACCCCGCGATCGAGGATGGCCTGGGTAATGACGCCTGTTCCTGGGCCAAGTTCAAGCACCGGGTTGTCCGATACCGCGTTGATGAGGCTGGCCATTTTGCGGGCTGTTGAAGCGCTTGTCGGCAGAACCGCTCCCACCGCACGAGGTTGATCAATCCAATTTTTGATGAATCGGATTTCGTCGTCGAACTTTTCGCCGACCTTGCGAGCGAGCCGTGCTGGCATTCGACATTCCCTTCGAATCACCGTTGCGCCTAAACCATTAATATGGGGCTTGCCTGAAATCAGGCAAGCGTCCACGCCATGATTATCGCGCCAAATGCGGCAAAGGCAGGGTCGAAACTGCCTAGAATGTACGCCTAAGCTTCTGAATCTACGTCACTTGGCGCGATTTTCGGCCAGTTTTTCATCAACGATTACAATATTGTCATCTACCGCTTGAAGGGCTTTTCCATGTTGTTGCGCAATCAGTTGGACCAGTTTGTCGACGCGCTCAATCTGCTTAGCGCCGGCGAAGACCGCCCTTGCGGCTGAAGATGGATTCAAAAGGCCGTTGGCGGCGTTGGCATATTTTTCAAACGGCACCTGATCCGCCGGATCCGCGCCGATATCCCGCGCCAGGGCGTCAACCCAATGGTAGATTTCCCGAGACAGGTCCACATCGCTGTGCACTGCGTCTTTGATCGAGCGGGGACCGTCTGCGGTGATGGCGCGGTAATTGCCGGTCAGCAACATGCTCCATTTGGCCAGCGGTACGAACAGGGAGTCGTGGACCCGCAATTTGACCGGCACATCCTTGCCATCCAGGCGGATGGCGGCAATGTCCGCCTCAAGTTCACGCAGGATCTGGTTGTGCGCGTCATCAGCAAATTGTGCCGCCTTGAAATTGGTTGGCAGACCAACATGCAGAAAGTTCAGTTTTTCCTCAGGCGGGCGATAGGCCTGAGGGTCCGGGCTGCACAGGGAAAAGGCATCGGGATTGAAACCGTCCCAGACGCTCGGGTCGGCAAAGCAGGGGGCGAGCAGGTCGGTGTCCAGACCGGGTATGCGCCGCAGATAAGGCAGGGGCGGCATGTTCATGATCGACAGGCATGGCTTTCCAGACGCGGCAATGCGCGCCAACAGATCACGCACGCTTTCGGCCCCATATTGCGGTTCCTGCATGGCCATGGCGATCAGGTCGTAGGCGGTGGGATCGGCCGCTTCCGGCGTGCAGGCGTCGACGGCGCCTGGCTGGTCCTTCGAGGCAATGATTCGCGGTTCGTCTTCGCCGCGCAGTGTGATGCGCACAAACGTGCCTTCACGGTTGATGAGGTCTGCTTCTTCGGGAAGGCACACCAGGGTCACATCGTGACCGGCCATCAAGAGTTTGGTGGACAATAGGGAGCCATAAGACGCCCCCAGAATGAGGATCTTTCTTGCCACTTGAGGTCTCCTTGCAGTTCGTTCGGGTTTGCGGCTTGCAAATGGGAAGGGCTAAGTGGTCAACATTATTTACCACTTTTGCATTTGGTTCAATTGAAAAGATTCACAGTCCCGTCGATGCGACACCGTCGCCTGCTTGCCGCAGGCCGAGAATCGGCCCACTCTATGGGTTCTGATCAAAAGTGATTCTGGGGGAAGCCTGCATGGAGCACTACGATTTCATCGTCATTGGCAGTGGTCCGGCTGGACGACGCGCAGCGATTCAGGCTGCAAAATTTGGCAAAAAGGTTCTGGTGGTGGAGCGCGGCAGGCGGGTCGGCGGTGTGTCTGTGCACACCGGTACCATTCCCTCAAAGACGCTGCGTGAAACGGCGCTCAATCTGTCGGGTTGGCGTGAGCGCGGCTTTTACGGACGGTCCTATCGGGTCAAGCAGGACCTGACTGCCGACGATTTGCGGGCGCGTCTGCACATCACACTGAACCACGAAATCGAGGTGCTGGAACATCAGTTTGCCCGCAATCAGGTCACAACGCTGAAGGGCACAGCGCGCTTTGCCGAGCCGAAATGCATTGAGGTTCAGGGCGAAGAGGGGGAAACGTTCGCCTTTTCATCTGACAAGTTCCTGCTGGCCGTCGGCACCACACCCTATCGGCCAGATACCATCCCGTTCGATGGCGAATACATCTTTGACAGCGACTCGATCCTCAACCTGGATCACCTGCCACGCTCGATTTGTGTCATCGGCGCCGGCGTGATCGGGGTCGAATATGCGACGATCTTCTCGTCTCTCGATGTGCACGTGACGCTGGTGGAGCCGCGCGACTCGATGCTCGACTTCGTCGACCGGGAATTGATGGAGGACTTCACCCACCAATTGCGCGATCGCGGCATGGTCTTGCGGTTTGGCAAGAAGATGGAGCAGATCAGGCGTCTGGAATCCGGCGGTTGTGAAGTGTTGATGGAAGGCGGTCGCAATATCCGCAGTGAGATGGTGCTGTTTGCAGCCGGTCGTGTTGGATCAACCGACAGTCTGGGCATCGATATATGCGGTCTCGCCTGCGACGGGCGCGGTCGCTTGAAGGTTGATCCCATGACCTTTGAGACAGAAACGCCCGGCATCTACGCCGCCGGTGACGTCATCGGTTTTCCCAGCCTCGCCTCAACGTCGATGGAGCAGGGGCGCATCGCCGCCTGCCATGCGCTGGGGCACCCGGCCCATAGCCCGCCGGAATTCTTCCCCTATGGCATCTATTCCGTGCCGGAGATCTCGACGGTGGGCATGACCGAAGAAGAAGTGCTGGAACGCGATATTCCTTATGAATGCGGTGTTGCCCGGTTTCGCGAGACCTCGCGGGGGCACATTATGGGCCTTGAATCTGGGCTGCTGAAGATGATCTTTTCGCTCAGCAGCCGACGCCTGCTGGGATGCCACATTGTCGGCGAAGGGGCGACGGAGCTGATCCATATTGGCCAGGCCGTGCTCAACCTGAAGGGCACATTGGAATATTTCGTTGAAAACACGTTCAACTATCCGACCTTGGCCGAGGCCTACAAGATCGCTGCGCTCGATGCCTGGAATCGCATGCCTCAGGAATAGTTCTTCAACAACTCTCCAAGCCGGCGGATGCCTTCCTCAATGGTTGCCTCATCGGCCTGAGAAAAGCTCAGGCGCAGCGTATTGCCGTTTGACCCGTCGGCAAAAAAGGCCCGGCCCGGAACGAAGGCCACCTTCTGTGTCTTCAGCGCTTCAGCCAGAAGCTCTGCGCCATCCAGTTCAGCCGGCAGTGTCACCCAGACGAACATGCCGCCTTCAGGCCGAGTCCAGGACGCCGTATCCGGCATGTATTTCTGCAGGCAGGCCAGCATGCAGTCGCGGCGTGTCTGGTAGGCCGATTTGATCTTGGCGACCTGTTGGTCGAAGCCTTTGGCGGCGACCTCATGGATCGCCATTTGATTGATGGTCGAGGAATGCAGATCAGCCGCCTGTTTCAACAATACCAACTTGCTGATCAACGGCGCTGCGGCGCAGATCCATCCAACCCGCAGACCGGGCGAGAGGGTTTTGGAGAAACTGCCGCAATAGACCGTGCGGGTGGCATCAATGCCGCCTTTGCGCTCAATTTCCAGCGCCAGGATGGGCGGGATGACTTCGCCATCATAGCGCAACGACTGGTAGGCGGCATCTTCAATGATGGCGATGTCCAGTTCATCGGCAATGTCGAGCAGGTTGTCCCTGGCCGCGCGGTCCATCGTTTCGCCGGTCGGGTTGGCGAAGTCGACGGACATATAGGCAAACTTGACCCGGCTGTTGTTTTCCGCAGCCGCTTCGCGATAGTCCTGCGCACTGCGGTTGCCATGGGGCACCAGCCGGTCGTAGTTCGGCTCATAGGCGTTGAACGCGCCCAGCGCGCCCATATAGGTGGGCCAGCCGACCAGGGCCGTGTCGCCGGGCGACAGCAAGAGTTTACCCAGATAGTCGAGAGCCTGTTGTGACCCGGAGGTGATCAGGATGTTGTCGGCATGGCAGGGAATGCCAAGATCCGCCATGCGCTCGACAATCCACTCCCGCAGCGGTGGGTAGCCTTCGCTGATCGAGTATTGCAGCGCGGCGGTCTGGCGCTCATCCGACAGGATATCACCGAAGGCAGCCTGAAAGTCGGCGACCGGAAACAGCTTGGGATCTGGAATACCGCCAGCAAAGCTGATGATGTCGGGCTGCTCCAGCAGCTTCAACAGTTCCCGGATTTCGGAAGCTCTCATGCGAGATGCTCTCGAAGCAAACAGCTCTTCCCAGTTCATGACGAACCTCTCTCAAATCGTTGGATACGTCATTGCTCAAACAGCTCAAAAGCAGTGACGGGACAGCTAAACTGNCATTTCCAAAAAATATGTCAAGTATCCTTACCTATTTTTTGAAAAGGTTGCGGGTGTGCCTGCATTGATCTGACACAGGCGGGCTTTGCCGTTGCCGCTTGCCCCCATTTGTGTGAGCATCCAGCCCATACAAAACGCTGGGGTCGGTCAGATGGAGCAGGCAAACATTTTGTGGCGGCGCGTTGACACCCAGGGCCACGATGCCTGCCGGTTGCGGCAGTTTGAAACGGGCTGGAGCTTGAACGGCGCCACGGCTTTTGTCGAAGACGGCGAGACGGGTGCCTTCCAATATGAGGTGCAGCACGACGCAGATTGGCAGACCCGGTCCGCCACGATTGCGGGGTGGGTTGGGTCGCAGGAAGTCCATATTCAAATCGCCTGTCGGCCCGATGACAGCTGGTTGATGAACGACAGTCCGGTTGGCGACGTCGCCGGAGCAACCGACATTGATCTCGGCCTGACACCGGCCACCAACACCACCGCCATTCGACGTTTGCGCCTCGGGGAGGGAGAGCGGGCGGCCAGCACAGCGGCTTGGCTTGATCCGACGGACTGGCGGTTAAAACCCTTGGAACAAACCTATTTCAGGCGGTCAGGCACCGTTTACGAATACGCCTCACCCACCCACGGGTTCAGTGCTGTGTTGACAGTCGACGATTTTGGTTTGGTCACCGACTATCCTGGGATATGGCTCAAGGCATAGACCCTGCAAGCAGCACATTTGGACCCAAACATGACCGACAGATTTGACGTG
>JABSRX010000328.1 GCA_013214695.1 Rhizobiaceae bacterium
TGCACCGTCCGACAATCAAGTTCGCGCTGCTCGGTGCTGTTCCCGGGGTCATAGTTGGGGCGTTTTTGGTGGCGTTTGTCAGTTCAAAAGTGATCGGCGGGGCCGTTGGAGTTTTGGCCATCCTGTTTGCCATACAATCGATGGCCAAGTTGCAGCCGAAGACGGAAAATATGCCAGAATGGGTTGGCGCACTGCTTGGCGCGCTTTCGGGACTAACCAGCACCTTGGCCCATGCAGGCGGTCCACCGATCCACGCCTATCTGATATCGCGTTCGTTTGAGCCGAAGGTCTTTGTTGCCACAGCCGTCACCTTCATGGCTTGCGTCAACCTGCTCAAAGTCGGGCCCTATCTGGCGATCGGGGCCCTTAACTGGGAGGCCCTGAAGATTGCACTTTATGCTCTGCCCCTGGTGGTCATTGCCACATTGATCGGTGTGAGGGTGGCCCGCCTGATCTCCAAGTCCACCTTTATGATCGTGGTCAATCTGGCTTTGCTGGCGGTCGGTGCCAAGCTGATTTTCGACGCGCTGGTGTAGAGGAAAGACGCCAGATGTCCCAACCGCCCATCACCCCAACCAACCTGTCAGAGCAGATCAAACAGGTGCTGCTGGATCAGATCATCGCGGGTGAGATCAAGCCGGGTGAACGGCTTGTTGAGTCCCGTATTGCGGCGCAGATGCAGACCAGTCAGGCGCCCGTGCGCGATGCGATCCGTGAACTGGGCATGACCGGCATTGTTGAAATGCGCCGCAACAAGGGGGCCATTGTGCGTGCCTTCGACCGCGAAGAACTGGCGCAGATCTACGCGGTGCGCGCCGAGCTTGAAGGCATGGCGGTCGAACTTGCCGCGCAGCAACAGGCCGCCACCGTCGGCACCGAGCTGATGGCGCTGTGCGACCAGATGGAAGCCGCGACCGGCACCGGCAAGGTCGCCCAGTTTGTCAAACTCAACAACGCCTTCCATCGCGCCATTGTGGTTGCCAGCGGCAACGGACCCCTGGTTGAGATATGGGACCGTTTGGACATTCAAAGCCGCACGGCGATGAATGTCACGCGCTCAGAACCTGACTTTGACAGCGTTCACGCCGATCATCGCGCCATTGCCGAAGCGGTGTCCCAAGGACAGGCAAGTGCCGCCCGCCAAAGGCTGGCCGAGCATGTGCGCAAGGTGGCCGGCGACTGAACCAATACGATGCGCAAAGGCAGTTGCCTAGCGATGCAGGTAGATCGGCGTCGACCAGGCCTGGAAGCCATCTTCCGTCCGCGCCGACAGCCAGATCGGCGTATCGCCATTGTCCGCGACGGTCACATTGCGGCTGAAGTCGAGCTCGTTGCCCAATTCCCCTGAGGGCAGGCGGAAAACCCGCAGCTTCTGGTCGAGACCATCGGCATCCAGCAGACTGTCCTCCAGGCCGATATCGGCCAGATTGAGGCGGATATTGCCCTGGCTGGAAATGAACTCGACGCTGCCGTCCTGATCGCCGTCTTGATCGCCGTCCAGCCACACATCAAAGCCCATGAAATTGCCGGTTGTGATGGTTTCAAACACCACCTCATTGGAGCCGACGGTGTGCAGTCGGCGATCGATATTATAGAGGTTGATTGGTGCAAAATCGGCGATGCGGGCCTTGTCGAAACGGACCAGGCCCTTCCAACTGGTTTCGCGCCCGCGGCCGCGGTATTTCGCACCGCTCCAGATGAAGCGCAGTCGGTTGCCCAGATCTTCCACGCCATAGGTGCGCAGGGTTTCCAACACGGTATTGCCGGAGCGCAGCTCCAGCCGTTCCAGACCGGTATTGGCTTTCAGCGCCACATGGACGTCGACGGCAGGCGCCGGGGTTTTGACAATATCCCCCATCATTGCCTCGGTGGCCGCCGTCGCAGCGGCATCCGGTTGCCCTTGCGGATTGCGTTCAAAAATCACCGACCCTTCCGGCAAGTCGGCGCGCACATCCATATACATGCGGCAGCCGGTGGTGGCGTAGTGATGGCGCCGGCGCATCGCTTCAAATATGCCGTCGCGGGT
>JABSRX010000329.1 GCA_013214695.1 Rhizobiaceae bacterium
GGGGTCTTTGGTTTTTGGACAGCGATCGCTCAAGCATCAACTGCTGAGACGCTGACCACTCCTGGGTGCTGAGAAACAAAAAGCCATCGACGCGATCGTAAACTTCAGGCTGATCGGTCAGGCGCTCACAAGGAAAATTCAAATCACTTTGGGCAAAAGCGTCGCTGGCGATCACTCCCCAAAGGGCATGCGCGTGACGAGACAGCGCGCGTTCAGCCGCCATGCGACTGGTGACGATTTCGGATTCAGCGAAGTCAAAACCCATGCGCTGAAACTTCACAACCGATTGTTGACGGGAATAGCTGGCCGCATTGGTGGCCAGGAAAACGCGCTTGTTCTGAGCCCGCAAGCTCTCGATGGTATTGACCGCGCCGGCAATCGGCGTGTCACCGACATTCAGCACGCCAAAGGCATCAAAGACGAAGGTGTCGAAATCGTCGGCGATCTCCAACAGGCCGCTTATATGCTGCGCCGTCTCAGGAAAGTGTGCAACGGGCAACCGCGCTCGTACCTCCTCGTAAAAGGCGAAGGCTGTCTCCGTGTCGAAGTCCTGAAAAAACGGTCCCAATCGCTGTGATAGATGCACCGGGCTGAACCCTTCACCTCGTCGGCGGTCTTATGTCAGACCTAGTCGCTCAGCAGCACCGGTCCTTTGCCCGCAAATGTCATGCCGATCTGATCGCCCTTTTCCAGGGGCAAATCAACATCATTCGTCGTCACGAAAAGATCCCCTTGAGGTGTTTCAACGGTCAGTTCCAGATGATTGCCGACATAGGTGACCCGCGACACCTCGCCAGCGAGACTGTCCTTGGCGCCCGCCTTGACGATGGAGATGCGATTGGGTCGAATCCCCAGATGGGCCGGGCCGACACCCAGGCCACGCGAGGGTAGTTCCAACTGGTAGCCGTTGAGATCCACCCGGGCCATGTCGCCGGAAACCTCTGTCACCTGACAATCGAGGATGTTCGATTCACCAATGAAATCCGCGACGAAACAATTGCTGGGAGCATCATATAGTTCGCGCGGGGTGCCGTCCTGCGCAATGACGGCATTGTTCATCACGATGATCCGGTCGGAAACCGCCAGTGCCTCTTCCTGATCGTGGGTCACATAGACAACGGTCAGCTGCAGCTTTTGCTGGATATCGCGAATTTCCTCGCGCACCTGTCTGCGCAGCTTGGCGTCCAGGTTGGAAAGCGGCTCGTCGAACAGCAGAACCTGTGGTTCCAGAACCAGCGCCCGCGCCACGGCAACGCGCTGTTGTTGACCGCCCGACAGTTCGCTTGGCAACCGCTCACCATAGCCAGCCAGGCCAACCAGGTTCAGGCCTTCCTGCGCCCGCCGCGCCGCCTCGTCCTTTGAAAAGCCGGAAAATTTCAGGCCATAGGAGACGTTTTCCAAAACCGACATGTGGGGAAACAGGGCGTAGGACTGGAACACCATGGAGACATCCCGGTCGGTCGCCGGCAACGTCGTGACGTCCTGATCGCCGATCTTGATGGATCCCTCGGTGGGCATTTCCAAGCCGGCAATCATGCGCAGAGTGGTGGTCTTGCCGCAGCCCGAAGGACCGAGCAGCGTCACCAGAGTTCCGGCTTCGATTTCCAGATCGACATTGTCGACAGCGCGCACGCCAGTGGTCGGATTGCCATAGACTTTCGAGACGTTCTGGAAGGTGACCGAGGCGGCGTTTGAGTTTTTCTGCAACATGATCCTGCCTTCTAGTTCCGCATGTTCGAATGGGTTTGGCGCCTGCCGATATTGGTGCGACCGACCAGGAACTGAAACAGCCCAACAGCCGCCAGCATGACGAAAATCAGCGTGGTGGAATAGGCGATGGCCAAGCCGTAATCATTGTTTTCGACACGCCCGATAATGTAGCTGGTCGCCATATTGTATTCGGCGCTGACCAGGAAAATGACCGCCGATATCGCCGTCATGGCACGCACGAATGAATAGACCAGCGCCGCGAGAATGGCTGGCTTTAGCAGCGGCAAGATGACCAGCCTGAATGTATGCCAGGA
>JABSRX010000330.1 GCA_013214695.1 Rhizobiaceae bacterium
AGACGAAGAGATTGCGGCAGCCGTCGAGAACGGCGATCAGACCGACAAGGGTGATCCAGCCCAAACTACCGCCAGGACAAGCCGAAGCGCAAACCGCTGCCCGATCATCTGCCACGCAATGAAGAATTTCTGTCGCCAGGCGATGCATGTGGCAACTGCGGTGGCAAGCTCAAAACCCTTGGCGAAGATGTCACCGAGGAACTGGAATATGTACCCGGCCGCTTCGTGGTGAGCCGCATCGTGCGCCCGCGCATGGCCTGTTCCTGTTGCGAGAAGATTGTCCAGGCCCCGCTGCCCTCGCGCCCGATCGAGCGCGGTCGCCCCGGACCAGGTTTGCTGGCCCATGTACTGGTCAGTAAATATGCCGATCATCTGCCCCTGTACCGCCAGAGCCAGATCTTTGAACGAGATGGCATCGATATTGATCGTTCCACTTTGGCCGACTGGGTGGGCAAATCCACGGCCCTGCTGGAGCCGCTGGCCGATGCCATCGGGCGGCATGTTCTCAAAGGGCAGTCCATCTTCGGTGATGACACGCCGGTCAAGCTGCTGACACCGAGCGGGTAAGACCAAAACCGCGAGGCTTTGGGCCTATGTACGCGATGAACGGCCCTGGGCGGGCGAAGCGCCGCAGGCCGCCTGGTATCAGTTCTCGCCCGACCGGAAGGGTGCGCGTCCCGGCAAACACCTGTGCAAATACGAAGGCTGGATGTATGCCGACGGCTATGCTGGATTTGAAGAGCTTTATCGGTCAGGCAAGATCCGTGAGGTCGCCTGTATGGCTCATATCCGGCGCAAGTTCGTCGACGTGTACAAATCGCAAGGCTCGGCCATTGCGGAAGAAGCGGTTCTGCGCATCGCCGCGCTGTATGGGGTCGAGAAGGAAGCCCGGGGCCAACCGCCGAATGAGCGAGTGAAAATCAGGCAGGAAAAAGCCGAACCTGCCTTTGATGATTTGCAGGCCTGGCTCGCCGCTCAGCTCCCAAAGATATCAGGCAAGACACCGCTGGCCGGTGCCATCCGCTACGCCCTGACCCGGATGAAGCGTTTTCGACCATATCTGGAGAACGGCTTTCTGGAGCTCGACAACAATTCCGCCGAGCGATCCATGAGACCGATTGCCCTGGGCAGAAAAAACTATCTGTTCATGGGTTCTGAGGGTGGTGGAAAATCGGCCGCCATTGCCTACACCTTGATCGAAACGGCCAAGCTGAATGGCGTTGATCCGCAAGCCTGGCTTACCGATACGCTGGCCCGCATCGCAGATCACAAGATCACCCGTATTGATGAACTGATGCCCTGGAGTTACGCTCAGCACTGAGCGTAACGGCTGATTGCGGTTGCTGATAGAGCGGCTTCACCGGACGCTCACTTCAAACGGGTAGGATCAATGGCAGAAGAATAATCGAAACAATCTTCATATAGCGACTGTAATTAGTCCTGAGACTAGCCACATTCTGAATAATTCAAATTAGTTTTAGCCACCACAATAATCAGCGTTTATTTCGCCTCTAGAAGCTTTTGTACATCTTCAATGGATTTTTCAGCCATCGTGTGGACCAAGCCGTCTGTATCACTGGCCGCCATAATTTCTTTCAAAATGAATACTATCCGTACAGCCCTTTCCTCGTTGGAGGAAAGCTCTAAATCGAGTATCTCTGATAAGATCGAAGAAAATTCTCGATCAGCCGCAGTAACGGCACCAAAATCATCGTCTTCGGCATGTTCAAGCACTTTGACCAGTTTTTGACGCGCTACTTCAAGGCGCGTCAGCAAGCCCCGCATAACTGACGCCATTCAGTCCTCCCGACTCCGCGCAACCACAATCACATGGTTTTATGGTCAGTGGAACTCATGTATCAAATCAAATGCTGATCCTCAACCTGCATATGAGAAAACTCGCCAAGCGCAAGAGCCTTTGCGACAGTTTGAGCAAGATTTAGGGCGCCCAACTCTTTCTGCGCAGACTTGATGACCAACCCTACGGCAACTTCGCCCA
>JABSRX010000331.1 GCA_013214695.1 Rhizobiaceae bacterium
TTAATGCCTCGTGTGGATTGTTCGCCAAAATCCGCGTGTCGGCGGTTCGATTTCGCCCCCGGACACCATCTGCTTGAAGCATTCACTGCTGAACCTGAACCGATGGTGGCAGGTCCATTCCGCGCCGTTTCATCACCTCCCGCAGGATATCCGGATAGTCGGTAATGATCCCATCGACGCCGAGATCAATCAAATCCTTCATGGAGGACGCGTCGTTGACGGTCCAAGGGATCACCTTCAACCCCAAACTATGCGCGGCTTCGATATCCGAGCGTTGTACGTCGCGAAAGAAGGGAGACCAGACTTTGCCCCCCGCTGCCTGAATCAGCTTCACCACACTTCCACCATAGGCATTCAAATTGAAACCGGCGGTCCAGTCCGACGCTTTCTCTCCACTCGGCTTCACATTGTCGAACCACTCCTGCTGAGCCGTCAGATAAACCGTCTCGATGGTCGGCGCGATTTCCTGGACGATTTGCAGTGTGCGCCAGTCAAAGGACTGCACCGTCACGCGGCCCAACATGTCGTGGCTTCGAATGACCTCAACCAGGGAAGTTGCAAAGGTGCGTGGGTCGACGGTCAATGCAGCACCAAGAGGATTGATCTTTGTTTCCACATTGAAGCGCATGGTTTGGTTGCCCGTTGCCGCCACCAGCTCAAAAAGTTGAGCCAGCGAAGGCATCCTTGTGCCATCCACGGGCACTTGATTGGGAAATCTCTTGGCTGTTCGTGACCCCGGCTTGATTGAACCCACGTCATATTGCTGCAGTTCTTGAAAGGTCAGGTTGCGGATCAGAGGTTTGCTGGTCAACCAAGCACCGTCGGGGCCGCGTGTGATGTCCGGGTTCAGCGCCGGGTCGTGGGAAATGACGACAATTCCATCTCTCGTTATACCAACGTCCAATTCCAGGGTCGTCACGCCAATAGTCAGCGCTTTGGCAAACCCCGGCAACGTGTTTTCCGGCATTAGACCCCGCGCGCCCCGATGTCCCTGGGAATCAAAAGCCAGGACGGCGCTCGGCAAAAGCAGCGTCAAAATGATCGCTACCCAAAATCGATTGACCATGTGCTCCATACCTCCTGGCTTGGTTGCATCGTGACTCAGTTGAAGAGGATTTGCTACGTGACATTTGTGACAGTATGAACATGGATGGTGGCACAGCATGGACGGACATTTACCGCCCAGCCAGTAAATTTCTCAGAACCCATCGCACATTTATGGTAGGGGTTGTGCATGATTGAGAATTGGCACCAGTTGCGCGAATTTGCCTTGGCTTTGAACCTGCCGCACGTTGTTGACGCGGTCAGCTGGGGCCGGCCCAACCTGAAGGCTCATGGCAAAATGTGGACCTGGTGGAGCCCGATGATCGACGCTGCGGTCTTCAAGGGGAGCATCGACGAACGGGAAATGTTGATGTCCGTCGACCCGGAGACCTTTGTCATGCACGATCACTACCGGGCAAGCCATGTCATCCTGGTTGCCAAAGGGCATGTCGACCCGGATTGGACGCGACAGCGCCTCATCCAATCATGGCGCAACATGGCACCCAAGAAAGTTCTGAAAGAATTCGATGCGGCTCAATCGAATTTGTAGCAAGGACACCGAGAGCGACTCCCGGCGCCTGGCGCCTTCATCCTAGTAGTTTGGCACCTTTTCACCACGCGCCGCATGATCGCTGACCATGGCAATGCGCTTGGCTCTGGTTTCAGGTTTCTTGGCAGAGGCGATGAAGCGCAACACATTGCGCCGATAAGACGGGGCAGCGTTGTCCCACCAGGATTTGGCCTTTTGGTTCGTTAAGGCGGTCACCAAATCATCTGGTTCTTCGAGTGCGTCGACATGTTCAAGCTCAGACCACTTTCCAAGCGATTTGCTGACCTGGATTGCCCGGCGCCCCGGCTCCTGCATCCGTCCCTCACGCTCAAGTTTTTCAGCCCGCGTTTTGTAGGTTTGCGCCCAATTCTGCTGTTTGCGCGGTGCCAGCAATT
>JABSRX010000332.1 GCA_013214695.1 Rhizobiaceae bacterium
TTCTGGAGGGTGATCTTTATCCTGAAACCTTCGGCGAATTGGTTTCCGCCTACGACGCCTAGGGTGAGTGATGAAAGCCGCCGACCTTCCGCTGTATTACAATGCGTGTGAAATTCTCGAGGATAATCTTGAGACCCGCGCCGGCAAGACAGCCATATTGAGTGCCGATGGATCGATGACCTTTCAGGAGGTCTCAGATCAGGTCAATCAGATTGGCAATGCCTTGCTGAATTGTGGGGTTCGGTTTGGTGAATGCGTCGCCATTCTCAGTCCAGATCGGCCGGAATGGGTCACGTCTTTTTTTGCGATTGCCAAGATTGGCGGTGTGGCTCTTGGCATGAACACTCTGCTGAAGACCGAAGAATATGATTACATTCTCGGTGACTCGCGTACCAAGGTCCTGATTGTTCATGAAAGCCTGTTGGAGGTGATTGAACCGGTTCTGGCCAACCACCAAACACTCGAACGCGTAGTCCTTATAGGGGATGCGGACAACACCTCTTATTCTCAGTTCGGTGACTGGACTGCCAGTGAGTCAACGGCCCTCGACGCAGCCAGGACGCACCGCGACGACTTTTGCTCGCTGCATTATTCAAGCGGTACCACCGGTATGCCAAAGGGCGTTTTGCACGCCCACAAGGACTATCCTCTGATCGCCCAATTATCCGGCGTGAACCTGTTTGGAATGACCGAGGAGGATCGGACGTTCTCGGTGGCCAAGCTGTTTTTTGTCTATGGCATTGGCGGCAATCTGATCTTTCCGTGGTATGTAGGCGCAAGTTGCGTGCTGCACGCGGGCCCGCCCAGACAGGCTGCCGCGGTTCTGAAGACCATTGAAGAATTCAAACCGACGGTTTTTGTGAGTGTGCCAACGGTTTATGGCGCCATTCTGGCGCTGCCGAAATTCAGCGAGCGCTTTGACACAAGTTCGATCCGGATGTGCCTGTCGGCTGGTGAGCCGCTGCCAATTCGGGTCTGGGAATCGTGGAAAGAAAGCACCGGTTTGGAAATTCTGGACACGATTGGCTGTACCGAGACCTATCACACTTTCATGTCCAATGTGCCTGGTGAGATCCGCCCAGGCAGCAGTGGTAAGCCGATCGCCGGCTACGATGTGCGTCTTGTTGATGACGATGGTCACGATGTGCCGGCGGGCGAGGTGGGTCATCTGATGGTGCGGGGCGAGTCCACGGCCTTGTTTTATCTGCATCAATACGAAAAGAGCCGGCACACCTTCCGGGGTGAATGGCTGTTTACGGGTGACCGCTACCTGATGGATGAAGACGGCTACTATTGGCATCAGGGTCGCGGCGACGACATGCTCAAAGTCGGTGGACTTTGGGTTTCGCCGACCGAGATCGAAAACGTTCTAAGCCAGCACGACGCCGTCACTGAATGCGCCGTCGTCGGGCACTACGACAATGCAGGCTTGCTCAAACCCAGGGCGTTTGTTTGCTTGCGTGAGGGAGAGGAACAAAGCGACGCATTATTGGCAGACTTGCTGAAGTTGTGCGCGAAAAACCTCGACGCCCATAAACGACCGCGTTGGTTGGAATTCCTCGACGATTTGCCCCGAACCGCAACAGGCAAGTTGCAACGCTTCAGATTACGAGAGCAGTAGAGCATGTCGAAACAGCAGCGGTCGGAAGATACCCGGCCCCTCACGCTTGACGAGGCCAATGCCGAAATCGATCGGCTGCGCGCGCAACTCGTTGCAGCTGAGAAGGGCGGCGCTGAGCGCGAGCCAATTGCCGTGGTCGGCATGGGCTGTCGCTACCCGGGTGGGGTGCGTACGCCGGACGACTTCTGGGAGCTGTTAAGCTCGGGTCGCGATATCCTGCGGGATATTCCAGAGGATCGCTGGGACGTTGATGCCCATTACGACCCCGAGGTTACCGCGCCCCAACCCGCCATGAATCGATTGCTCTAAGATACGAAGAGGACTGCGCTCGTTGACTTCTTTTCGATACATCGTCGTGCTCC
>JABSRX010000333.1 GCA_013214695.1 Rhizobiaceae bacterium
ACCACAAAATGGGCTAACCTCAATATCTGTATTGCCGATGTTCTGAATAAATGAGATAGCGACAATATGGATATTGAAGTTGACATTAAAAATGAGAGATCGGCAATATAGATATTGAGGTTGACCACAAAATGGGCTAACCTCAATATCTGTATTGCCGATGTTCTGAATAAATGAGATGCCGGCAATATGGATATTGAGGTTAATGAAAACAAGCGAAAGACATACATGTGGATTCTTAGTTTCGTTGCAACTGTGACAAAACCGCAATACAGATATTGAGCTTTACAAAATGCTATCAATTTTAGCTATCAATTAACCGATTTTATGGAATTAACTTTTCGGAACCGGAAACAATAAAAAGTGATTTCAAAATGAAGAAAAAGTTTCAAATATCTCAACGTTAAAACGATTTTTTTTTATAATCCACTTTTATTTTTCCAACACGTCAAAATGAAATTTCAAATGCCAACCACGTGAAAACGAAATTTCAAATTTCGAATTGATGTTCACCGCCTAACCCAAATTATCATAAATTTAAAACCAACCTAGCACAATCCACATTTTTCGAAAACATGATAAAATGACATAATAATGTGTACTTTGATTGGTGGTGATCCCTTGCTTGCAGGCTTTGCCCCAAATGATCGAGAAACCGTAGAACTACGACGAGCAGCACAAACTTTGGTTCGAGCCATAAGTATATCTAAGCAACAGAGTAGTGACAATTATATATCTACCAAATAATGGGATGTTCACAATATCTATATTGTGGTATTAAAGCAAACGGAAATATGTACAATATAGATATTGAGGTATGGAAAATAATATATGTAAAATGTGAGTGTAACCGTATGAATTATGATATATGCAAGATCAATGGGATGTCCCAAATACAGATATCGAGATATCCAAGTATTGGGGATACAGCCAATATAGATATTGACCCAAAGAAATAAAACACATGATGACAATATGCATATTGAGGTGGGCAACAAAAATGGGCTAACCGCAATATCCGTATTGCGGTTGTTCTGAAAATATGTGATATCGACAATATGGATATTGAGGTTGACAACAAAATGAGAGATCGGCAATACAGATATTGAGGTTGACAACAAAAATGGGCTAACCGCAATATCTGTATTGCGGTTGTTCTAAAAAAATGAGATATCGGCAATATGGATATTGAGGTTGACAACAAAATGAGAGATCGGCAATATAGATATTGCGGTTGTTCGGATTAAATGACAAATCGACAATACAGATATTGAGGTTGATAATAAAATGAGAGATCGGCAATACAGATATTGAGGTTAGCTAAAACATATACTTTACTTTTCACTTTCGTTTCAAATTTTACACAACCACAATACAGATATTGAGCTTTGCAAAATGCTTTCATTTTTATCTATCAAATTCACCGATTTTACGAAAGTCACTTTTCGGAATCCAAAACAAATAAAAGTGATTTCAAAATGATGAAAATTTACAAATATCTGAACGTTAAAACGAATTTTTTTTTATAATCCACTTTTTTTTTACAATATAATATTATACAAAAATACAAATAAAAAAAAAAAAAAAGAGAAAAAATAACAAAAAAAAATGAAAATGACGAACAAAAATGAAATTCATTTTTTGAAAATAAGCTATCAGTATCTTATTTAATTACATACATCAGTATCAGTCTTGTTGGTATACCAATATACATATTGCATCTCAATATCGATATTGTCTACCTCATTTTTATCTTACATATATCGATATCCATAATGTATATATCATCCACACATCAGTATCCATATTCAGCAGTATCCATATCCACCTGATTATCAGTTATGTTATCTACCTCAATATCCATATTGACAATATCTCATTTATCTTCACCACCTCAATATCCATATTGTCGGTATACCATTTATCTTCAACACCTCAATATCCATATTGTCGATATAACATTTATCTTCACCACCTCAATAT
>JABSRX010000334.1 GCA_013214695.1 Rhizobiaceae bacterium
AACGAAGGAGTAACAACAGTTATATACACGATTACAGATGCAAGTAGCAACACAGCGACCTGCAACTTTACAGTAACAGTAAATGATAATGAGAGCCCAACAATAGCCTGTGCAGCAAATCAAACTCACAATGTAGCCTTAGCAAGTTGTGATACAACGGTGACGATGATACTTCCAACGGTAGGAGATAACTGTGGAATAGATAGTACTCACAATGACTTTACAACCAACACAAATAATGTAGCCGTATTCCCAGTAGGAACAACAACGGTACAATGGACCACAACAGACAATAGTGGTAATACACTTACATGTACTCAAGATATCACGGTTGTAGATGACATCAACCCAACTATTTCATGCGTAGGTAACCAAACCCAAAACGTAGATGCAGGAAACTGTACCGCTGTTGTCAGCGGTTTAGCTCCAGCAGCGAGTAATGATAATTGTGCAGGTTCGTCTATCGCTTGGGTATTGACAGGAGCAACGTCAGCAACTGGAGCAAATGATGCAAGTGGAGAAACCTACAACGAAGGATTAACAACCGTTACTTATACAATCACAGATGCATCATCCAATACAGCGACCTGCAATTTCACAGTAACAGTAAGTGACAACGAAAATCCAACGATTACCTGTGGAAGCAATCAGTCGGTCAATGTTGCCGCCGGCACTTGTGCTCAAACGGTGACAATTAATCTTCCATTAACAGCCGATAATTGTGGAGAGGATAGTACCCATAATGATTTTACAGGCAACAATACTAATGTAGCACTGTTCCCATTAGGCGCAACGGTCGTAGAATGGACCACAACAGATAATAGCGGTAATACCAATACATGTACACATACAATTACCATCACAGATAACATAGATCCAGTGGTGAGTTGCCCATCTAGCGTTATCGATTCTGATGATAATACGAACTGTGGAAAAAACATAGGGGGTATTGATTTGAATTCATCAATGGATAATTGTTCGATAGGAGATACCTCTTATGTGTTGACTGGAGCGACAACAGGAACAGGCAATGGAGATGTATCCGGAACCTTCTTTGATATAGGAGAGACCACAGTGACTTACACAGTGACAGATGGAAGTTCAAATACTGAAACATGTCAGTTTACGGTAACATTAAGTGACACAACTCGTCCAGCGATAATCTGTGCAAGTGATGTAGTAAGAACAGCCTCATTGGGACAATGTCAAGCATTCGCAGTGGTAGGCGCACCAACAGTTCAAACAGATAATTGTACAGTAGCTTCAATATTAAATGACTTCAATGGAGGGTCCGCCAATGCCAATGATTTTTATGGAGTAGGAACCACGGTAGTAACTTGGATTATTACAGACAACTCAGGGAATACAAATAACTGTACGCAAAATGTAACAGTGAATGATACACAGGATCCAACGATTTCTTGTCCAGGAAATCAAACTCAAAATGTGAATGCAGGTAATTGTACAGCCGTGGTGAACGGCTTAGCCACAACGGCTAGTGATGATAACTGTCCTGGACCAGCCATTACTTGGGCTTTTACAGGAGCAACGGTTTCTACTGGATCAAATGATGCAAGTGGTGAAGTATTTAATGAAGGACTTACAACAGTTACTTACACGATAACCGATGCTTCATCCAATACAGCAACTTGTAACTTCACTGTAACAGTAAATGATAATGAAAATCCAACGATTGCATGTGCGGCAAACCAAACTCACAATGTAGCCTTAGCAAGTTGTGATACAACGGTGACGATGATACTTCCAACGGTAGGAGATAATTGTGGAATAGATAGCACTCACAATGACTTTACAACCAACACAAATAATGTAGCCGTATTCCCCGTAGGAACTACAACGGTACAATGGACCACAACAGACAACAGTGGTAATACCTTGACATGTAACCAAGATATCACGGTTGTAGATGATATCAACCCAACGATCTCCTGCGTAGGAAATCAAACCCAAAACGT
>JABSRX010000335.1 GCA_013214695.1 Rhizobiaceae bacterium
CCGCCCGCAAGGCGGGGGTCAGCAGCGCCGCGCCCTATCGCCACTTCAGCGACAAGCCTGCCATTTTGAAGGCGGTGGTCATTCAGGCGATGGAAGCCAAAGCCGTTGAAATGCGGCGCGTGATGGAGCCCTACCCTGTCGGATCGATCGAGCGCGTCAATGCCTTGGGCAAGTGCTATGTCGACTTTGCCCGCAACCATCCCGGCATGTTCCGTCTGGTCTTCGGCATCACCGAAAGTCACGAGGACGACGAAGAGCTGCGGCTGCGGGGCGAAGGCGTGTTTGGCATCGTCGTTGAAGCTGTTGCCAACGTTCTGGGCATTTCCAAGGACGCGCCCGAAGCCCGCATGCGCGCCTATCTGCTCTGGACGATGGTGCACGGTCACTCTTGGCTGACCATCGATGGCAAAGCCAAAAAGCAGCAGATCAATTTCCCCGAGGATCAATTGTTGGCGGAAATTTCCAAGCGGATCCTGAGCTGACGGCGAGAGCAGACGCCGCTATCTGGGACTTCGCCACTGGCGGTCCTGCTCGGGGTTCTATCGAAAAATTGCACATCCCTTATAGCCTTGTCCGGCAAACATGCTTGACTCGTCAACCATTACGCGTTCCAACTTACTGCAGCGAATAAATGGGCAGCCAATCAACTGTGAAAATTTGATTTTGCCCACGCCAGGTTTCGAATTCAGGGAGGAAAACATGAAACCAATTAAGACGTTAGCCGCAGCCCTTGTGGCTTCTGCCATTTCCAGCGCGTCCTACGCGCAGGTCAATTTGACCGCCGAAACCGCCAATGCGACAGGCGTGCCCGGCAACACCGTTTTGGCGCTGGGCGAACTGGCCGCAAGCGGTGGCGTTGCCAATATTCAGGTGGCAACCGGTCAGACTTTGACCAACTCGATCCAAAATGTGGCTGAAGGTAAGACAGACATCACTGCCGCCCCGTTCATCCTACCGTTCCTGTTGTCAAAAGGCGCTGGCCCTTACGCCAAGCTGGGCAAGGAGAGCGGTGCCGAACTGGCGGGTCGTCTTTCTGTCTTGTACACCTACCGGCTCGGCACGTTCACCCTGTCCGCCTATGACAGTTCTTCGGTCAAAGGCTGGGGCGACCTGGAAGGCAAGTCGATCTACAACGGTCCGCCACGTGGTGGCGCGCTGACCAACGCCCGCGCGGTCATCAAGCTGGCCTCCGGTCTGGATGAGGGCAAAGGTTACACCGGCGTTCAGGTCAACTGGGACCAGGCGGTCAAGACCATGACCGATGGTTCTGCCGACGCCTTCCTGCTGCCATCGTCGTTCCCGGATGGCCGCCACACCCGCGCTGTCGCTTCCGGCAAAATGACCATGTGGTCGATGCCCAAGGACATTTTTGAATCTGCCGCGGTTCAAAAATACACCAAGGCTCCGGGCTCCGGTAAAGTTGAAGTACCGCTGTCCGAAGCCGTTCAGGCCGAGGGCGTGACCGTGGTTTCCGAAGATGGTATGTTCCGCGGTGTTGCCACAGTTGGTGGTGAGGTCGTTCGCAAGGACATGGACGAGGAACTGGCCTATCAGCTGACCAAGGCGGTGCTCGCTAACCTCGACGCGATCAAGGCCAAGACACCGTTCTTGCCAAACGTCGCCCTGGGCGAAGTCGCTGATCTGTCGACAACCGGCATGTGCGGTGCAAATCCGCTGAAATATCATCCCGGCGCCGTACGTGCCTGGGAAGAAGCTGGTTACACAGTTCCAGACTGCGCAAAATAATCAGTCAAACCTGACGTTTCCGGGGTGCACAGGCTGCACCCCGGATTCCATTTATAGGCGGGGAAAATCATGTCTGACTCCTATTCGGCACAGGCTCCAGAACAGAGCTGGGCATCCCGGGCTGCGCTGTATTGGCTGGCAATCCTGTTGGTCGTCATGGGGCTGTTCAACACGATTCCCGGCATTCCTGGCCTGGACGACGGACTGAAGACCCTCACCGGTCAG
>JABSRX010000336.1 GCA_013214695.1 Rhizobiaceae bacterium
CAGTAGCAGTAGTAGTAGTAGTAGTAGTAGTAGTAGTAGTAGTAACCAGCGGTACCTCCTGAGGACCCGCGACACGTGGAAATGTTTTGAGAACGCGCAAACGTTTCCACGTACACGCATTTTGCCAAACGTTTCCACGTTCGCCAGCGTTTCCACGTCGGCGCATTCAATCATCCGGGGTCAGGTGGGGACGTGGAAACGTTTATGCGCACCACAACGTTTCCACGTACACGCCCTCCATCGAACGTTTCCACGTCGAAGCATTTGCCTGTACGTGGAAACGTTTTGCTGCCATTTCGGAGCAAAACGTTTCCACGTCAAAACGTTTCCACGTCGGCGCCCTCCAAAACGTTTCCCTTTTGGGTAGGGTCCCGACGTGGAAACGTTTCACGCTTTTTCCGACGTGGAAACGTTTGCCCAGAAAACCAAAACGTTTCCACGTCGGGCACTTGGGGGCAAAACGTTTCCACGTCAAACGTTTCCACGTCGAAGCCCCTGTGGAGTTTATTGGGGTAGTTGGCGTCGACGTGGAAACGCGCCCCGTGGAAACGTTTGTGCGAAACTGAACGTTTCCACGTCGGCGCATGCCCAGCTCCGGCGCTGACGTTTCCACGTCGAAACGTTTCCACGTGGGCGCATCGAGAAAACGTTTCCACGTCGCCGCAAAGGCGCCCACGTGGAAACGTTCCGTGTAAACGCGGAGGGAAACGTTTTGGAGATGGTGGCGACGTGGAAACGTTATGCGCATACCAAGAACGTTTCCACGTCCCTGCATCCTGGCCACGTGGAAGCTCCCTCCGCGATGGTGCCACGTGGAAACGTTTTCGTATGCGCGGAAACGTTTCGACGTCACCGCCCTCGCGTGGAAGCGTTTGCCTGACAACCCAGAACGTTTCCACGTCGAGGGTGTGGGGGCAAAACGTTTCAACGTCAAACGTTTCCACGTCGACGCCCATGCTCACATTTCGGCAGACATGTACGTCGACGTGGAAACGTTGTGAAAAGTCCAACCTCTGCCACCACCCCGGGCGCAAATGCCCAAACGTTTCCACGTACACGCCCTCCATGTACGTGGAAACGTTTTGGAAACGTTTCCACGTACATGGGGGCGTGTACGTGGAAACGTTTGGGTGAAAGCGCGCGACGTAGAAACGTTTTGGAGGATCTAGAACGTTTCCACGTCCCCACGGGCGCCTGTATCCCCGCTGGAAGTCGGCTGTTGCGGCATGCGAGTCCTCACGGCGCACCTGTATCCCCGCTGAAGTTGGCTGTGGCGTCGACGTGGAAACGTTCTGCGGCCTGTCCCCCCCGCTGAACAGTTGGCTGTTGCGTCGACGTGGAAACGTTTTGCGCGACATGGAAACGTTTCACCGTTGGGGGTGTCGTGCAAAACGTTTCCACGTCACGCCACGTCGTCTTGGAATACCAGAATGCTAGCGCACCTAGACTGTCCGCAGAGGTGGTCGACGTGGAAACGTTTTCGCATCCCCGGAAACGTTTCCACGTTGCCACCCTAGCAAAACGTTTCCACGTCCAAACGTTTCCACGTGGGCGCACCGGGAAAACGTTTCCCGTTTCCACGTCGAGGGTGTGGGTACGTGGAAACGTTTTGAGCTCGGCAAATGGTTTTGGGGGTGCCGACGTGGAAACGTTTTCGCACGTGGAAACGTTTCGCAAAATGCGTGTACGTGGAAACGTTTTTGCGTTCCCAAAACGTTTCCACGTACCAACATTTCCCTGACTACTACTACTACTACTACTACTACTACTACTAGGCAGCGGTACCTCCTCAGGAATGTGGCTACGTGGAAACGTTTTGGAGTCCCAAAAACGTTTCCACGTACCGTCATTTCGCAAAACGTTTCCACGTGCTCAAACGTTTCCACGTCGGCGCCGGAAAAGTTCTCTTCTCAGGTGGCGACGTGGAAACGTATTGGGT
>JABSRX010000337.1 GCA_013214695.1 Rhizobiaceae bacterium
CTCCCATTCTTCCGTTGAACGCATGATTGGTCCGGACACCACAGTGACACTGGACTTTGCCCTTAACCGCCTCACCGGCGTCATCGAGAAACTGCTGGTCTATCCGGAAAATATGGACAAGAACCTGAACAAATTCAGAGGTCTTGTGCATTCGCAGCGGGTACTCCTGGCTCTCACCCAGGCCGGTTGCTCACGCGAAGACAGCTACCGGCTGGTCCAGCGCAATGCGATGAAGGTCTGGGAACAGGACAAGGACTTCCTTACCGAACTGCTGGCCGACGACGAAGTCACCGCGGCTTTGAGCGAAGAAGAAATTCGCGAGAAATTCGACCTTGGTTATCACACCAAGCATGTCGATACGATTTTCAAACGGGTCTTTGGCTAGGCGGGCAGCGTTGTGAAGATTTCACAGGCCGATATTCTGATGGTGCCGGGATATACCAATTCCGGCCCTGACCACTGGCAGTCCCGCTGGGAAAAGCAGATGAAGACGGCGCGCCGGGTCAAGCAGGACGACTGGCTGAAACCGGTGGTTGAAGACTGGACCGACGGTCTGATTGCCGGCATCGAAGAATCCAAGGGTTCCCTGGTGCTCGTTGCCCATTCTCTCGGGGGCCAGGTTGTGGCGCAGGCGATTGCCAAAATGAACGCCCATCATCTGTCTTTGATCAAGGGCGCCTTCATCGTTTCACCTCCCGATGTGGAAAATCCCGGCTTGCGGCCCAAACATCTGATGACATTTGGTCCCTACCCGCGCGATCCGTTTCCGTTTCCGTCGGTGGTGATTTCCAGCCAAAATGACCCCTTCTGCAGTTTTGACGTTGCCGGGGATATGGCCAATGCCTGGGGATCGCTGTTTGTCGACGCCCGCGAAAACGGCCATATCGACGAGACATCCGGCCACGGTCCATGGCCAGATGGCTTGATGGTCTTAGCCAATTTCATGAAGAAACTGGACGCCTAGCGGGTTAGTTGGCCCGCCCGCCTAGCGGAAACTCAACTGATCCAGCGTCGCGTTAACTCCGTTCTTCAGATAGAACGGATCATTTGCCAGCGCCGCGTAGTCAAAGCCCAGTTCATTAGCCAGTTCCAACTGCTGGGCAGAGCCACACCAGGTGTAGGCCTTCTTGCCACGCTTCTTGGCCTCGATCGGCATGCTTTTGACAATCTCGATCGTATCAGGGCCATAGGCATCGGGAATGACGTTGCCACGGATCGAAATCGAGAGGTCACCCGGACCGCAGAAAATGCCGTCAATTCCGTCGAGATCGAGGATCGCGCCCATATTCTTCACTGCCTGGGCCGTTTCAATCATCGCCAGAACGAACGTGTTCTGATTGGCGTTGGTGACGTAATCGGCCGGCACGGCGCCGAGCAAGCCTGCCACTTGAGTGACTCCGTAAGACCGATCACCGGTGGGCAGATATTTGGAGAAGGACACCAATTGTTTGGCGTCCTCCACCGTGTTGATCATAGGGGCGATAATGCCATGGGCGCCAGCATCCAGGGCACGGCTGGCAAAGTCAAAGCGGCCCACCGGAATGCGCACGATCACCGGCTTTCCGAGCGGCACAATCGCCGCGATGCCACGAATGACGCTGTTTTCAGACTGCATGCCATGCTGCATGTCCAACGTGACAGCGTCGAGCTTCGTGTTGGCCAGTTCCGTCAGATAGAGCGGATCCTGCATTCCAGACCAACCAGATATAACCATCTGGTCGCCGTCCATGAGTTTCTTTAGGCGGTCCACAGCGACTCTCCCCCGAAATGTGTAGGCTTATTCGCTTTGAATCTGTTCCACAGCAGTGGCGAGCAACTCACTCATTTTGCTGCGAATATCCTCATCGCTCACCGAAACGCCCTGGGCGTCGAAGTCGGCGCGAATTTTGCGGAACACGTCATCATCGCCGGCTTCTTCGAAGTC
>JABSRX010000034.1 GCA_013214695.1 Rhizobiaceae bacterium
CGGACTGTGGGGCGTGTACGACTACGTCTGGGCCATTCCCACCCAGGCCGAACACGCGCTCCGCCGCGACGTATCCCAGGACGTGCTCGAACTGCTGGAGACGGCGGCCAATGGCGTTAAACTGGGATTGCTCGACTGCAAGGACAGCGCTCTGCAGGCATTCTCCTTCGATGCCGCGTCTGGCGAACTCAAACCAAGAACGGATACTGAATTATGCCTCATCGTTGCAGCGTCCAGTCGCTCCGCCGGACCTTTCATGTCGCGCGACTTGCAGCTGGGGGAATGCGCGCAAACGGACACAAAATTCAAGCGCTGGGTGATCAAAACAGGCGGTTAAGTCAGGTTTTTGCTGCGGTGACAGCTCTGTACAGGGATTGTTTTCACGTGTTTGATCCCCACATGCGACTCACGCGCGTTTCACCTTTCTGGGGCTCAAATCAATGAAGCAATGGCTTCGCCAATTTGGCGCTTTGCTGTCCAGTTCAGTAACTCCGTCACAGGACTTTTCCAACTCGCACACAAGAGAAGCCCTGGAACGGCACAAGGAACAAGGCATGTTGCTGGCGTTTCGCGCCCGACTGATCGCCCTGTTCGTCATTGTTGTCCTGCTGCTGTTCCTCAACCCCCGCCTCGACACGCTCTACTACGTCGTTTTTGCCGGCCTTTTTGGGCTCAACGGTTGGTTTCAGTTGCGCTCTGCCACTGTGGGCCGAAATCGTATTGAGTTCCTGCTGCTATGTGTGGATCTGATCCTGGTGGCCGTCGCCATTTTGGTGCCGAACCCGTTCCACAACACCGACTGGCCGTTGGAGATGCAATACCGATTCAATGGCCACACCTATTTCTATATTTATCTGGCCCTGGGCACCCTGGCGTTTTCGCCGCGCACCGTGCGCGCGTTTGCCATTGTCGGTGGCTTTATCTGGCTGGTTGGCGTTGGCACGGTGTGGTTGGTGTCGAGCCCGCATGCAAGTTCCGAACTCGTCACATTGGCCCTTTCAGCCTATCCGATCATGGGTGAAATTCTCGATCCCGGTAACCTGCGGTTTGACCAGCGGGTCCAGGAGATCGTCATCTTCGCCACCGTGGCATTCATCCTGTCGCTGACGGCCCAGCGCTTCAACGGGCTGCTGTTTGAGCACGCGGCGGTTGAGCGTGAACGTACCAATCTGGCGCGCTACTTCTCACCCAATATGGTGTCGCAATTGTCGGGGAACGATGAGCCGCTCAAACAGACCAAGACGCAAAACGTTGCTGTCCTGTTTGTCGACATTGTTGGATTTACGACTCTGGCCAGCAAGCAAAGCCCTGAGGAAGTGATCGACACGCTGCGGGAGTTCCAGGGGCTGATGGAAAAATGCGTATTTGACCATCAGGGCACGCTGGACAAGTTTCTAGGTGACGGCCTGATGGCAACTTTTGGCACGCCGATCGAGGGCCAATCAGACGCCCAAAACTGCTTTGCCTGTGCCCAGGCGATGGCCGCAGCCGTCAAAGACTGGAACGCCCAACGCGCCCAGAACGGACAGCAGGAAATTCGCATCGGCGTCGGTGTGCACTACGGTCCCTGCGTCCTGGGCGACATTGGCGGCGAGAATCGTCTCGAATTCGCCGTCATCGGCGACACGGTGAACATTGCCAGCCGCGTCGAGGCAAAAACCCGCGAGCTCGGTGTGGAAATCGCGGCCACCCAGTCGCTGGTCGACCGGATCGCTGCCGAAGTCCAATCAGACGGCTCCCGTTCACTGGAAGCCGGTTTCGAGAAGTTCGAAGATCAATCGATCCGCGGCCTCAATACGTCGATCACGTTGTACGGCAGCCGCTCGCTACACTAGAGCCAGTCCAGGAGCCAGTTCTAGACTTCCAGTACCGTCGCTCCGGTGGTTTTTCGCGCTTCCAGAGCATCATGCGCTGCGGCAACCTGATCCAGCGGGAACCGCTGATCAATGCGCATTTTGACGTCACCCGAAGCCACCTTGTCGAACAGTTCCCTGGCCATCTGCTGGCAAGTTTCGTGGTCGGACGTATGGGTGAACAGGGTCGGACGGGTGATCTTCAAAGAGCCCTTGCCGCCAAGAATGCCAATATCGACAGGCGGCACCTTACCGGAGGCGTTGCCGAAGCTGATCATCATGCCCAGAGGACGCAGGCTGTCGAGCGACCCTTCAAACGTGTCCTTGCCGACCGAATCCATGACCACATCAACGCCTTTTCCGTCGGTGATTTCCTTGACACGTTCGGCAAAGTTCTCGGTGCGGTAGTTGATCACATGGTCGGCACCATGCTCCTTCGCCAGTTGGCATTTTTCGTCGGAACCGGCGGTACCGATCAAGGTAATACCCTCTGAACGGGCCCATTGACAGGCGATCAGGCCGACACCGCCAGCAGCGGCATGGAACAGGATTGTATCTCCCTTGGCGATCTCGGTTGTGCGGCGGAAGAGATACTGAACGGTGAGCCCTTTCAGCATCATGGCCGCACCTTCTTCGAACGATATGGAATCAGGCAGCGGACAGACTTGCGCAGCCGGCATCACGCGGGCCTCGCAATAAGCACCTGGCGGCATCGAGGCGTAGGCGGCGCGGTCGCCTGGCTGCAGATGGGTGACACCTTCGCCGACCGCTTCAATCACACCAGCGGCTTCCATGCCGAGAGCTGCCGGCAAATCGAGTGGGTAGAGTCCGGTGCGCTGGTAGACATCAATGAAATTCAATCCGCAAGCCTTGTGGCGAATGCGCACCTGACCGGGACCTGGATCGCCAATTTCCCGATCCACAATCTTCATGGCGTCTGAGCCACCAAATTCTTCGATGATGACGGTTTTGGCGGTGGAAGAGGTCATTGGAAATCCATTCAACATTCGGGTTCGTATGAGACTGATGGCCTATCATATTTTCCGATACGGTGTCAGCAACAACCAATGCCGCAGGCCGGTCTATCCCAATCGCTTTTCTTCTTGCCGGCCGGTGCGCAAGGCAAAAGCGTCTGGGCGCGCCAAGGTGACCATGATAGGCTTTGCCAAGTCACACCCGCCGGATTCCCCCATGCAAAATCCTCTGCCCCAGATCATTCACTCCCTGAAGGCCCTTTCGCACATACTCGCCAAGGCTGAAGCTCATTGTGAGGAAAACAAGATTGACCCGAACGCCCTGCTGACGGCGCGTTTGTTTCCCGACATGTTCACCTGCATCCGCAACGTCATCGTCTCCTGCGACACGGCGAAAGGTACGGCGGCGCGGCTGTCTGGCATGGACAATCCGGTGTTTGAGGACAACGAAACCACGTTCGAGGAACTGCAGGCGCGTATCTCCAAAACGCTGGAATTTTTGAAATCCGTGCCAGACGCGGCTTTTGAAGGCGCGGAAGATCGCAAAGTGTTGCTGAAAACCGGACAAGGCGAATTCGAATTCACCGGCACCGAATATCTGGCGGTCTTTGCTTTTCCAAATTTCTATTTTCACATGACCACCACCTACAACATCCTGCGCCACAATGGTGTGCCCCTGGGCAAGGTCGATTTCCTGCGGGGCAAGGTTTAGTCCTCGGGAGACAAGGCGGGTATTATCGGCATGGCACTGAGCATCGATCTCAACAGTCCTGATTTTCAGCATGGCCGCGACGCGGCGATCGAGGCGCTTCGGGCCCAGGGCGACTGGGCTCGTACCGCTGATGGCGCGGTGGTGTTCTTCAATCAGGAAGATGCCATTGAAGTGCTGCGCTGCGAGAACTTCCAGTTTGCCTTCACAAAGATCGACCAGGAGCGCAGCCCTTATCTGGCCAAGGCGATTGAGCACGAATTGCTGAACATGCATGGTGATGCCCATGAGCGCTTGGCGCAATTGTTGAAGCGTGCCCTGCGGGACCGGGTTTTTGAGGACATGCGTTCGAAAATCGAGCGGATCGTGGATCGTCTGGTCGAGGGCTTGCCCAACGAAGGCGAGATCGACTTCTGCAGCCAATTTGCCGACCCGCTTCCGGCGCAAGTTCTTGGGCCTATGTTCGGCATTCCCTATGACCGGGTCGACGGCTTGAATGAGTGGATCAAGATCGGCGGGCGCAAGACCGACGCGTTGCAGTCCGGCGTCGACATCGAATTGGTCGAAGATGCCAACCGCAATCTGCACACCTATTTGCGGGGCTTGCTGCGTGAACGCCAGAAAGACCTGGGTGAAGACCTGCTCAGTGAGTTGATCAATGCGGAGATCGATGGCGATCGGATGAGCGAGGACGAACTGGTCTATCTATGCAGCGAATTGGCCGCTGCCGGCGTGGATACGACCCGGGTGCAGTTGCCGCTGGTGCTCAACGCTTTGATGGACCATCCAACGGAAATGGCAAAGCTGCGGGACGACCCTAAACTGGCGCTGCGCACGGTGGATGAAGGCATGCGCTTTGCCCCCCTGCCCTGGGTGCTGCCACACCGCGCCACCGGGGATTTCCCGTACAAAGACATCGCTTTTTCAGCAGGCGATATTGCCTTTGTCATGGTTCCGGCGGCGAACCGCGATCCGTCCGTCGTGGCCGATCCCCACACATTCAACATCACGCGTGACCGCGTGCGCCACTTCGCCTTTGGCGCCGGCATGCACGGCTGTCCTGGTGCCCAACTGGCCCGCATGGAAATGTCGATTGCGCTTGAAGCTTTCGCCACACGGTTCCAGGAACTGCGTCGCGTGACCGAACCTGTCTGGGAAGACGGGCATGTCGGCAGGACACTGAAAGAACTGCGCCTGTATGTGCGCAAGCATGGTTGAGGGCGATTGGGGAAGCTGCCGTGAAGATTGAGCGTATCGAAGTCTATCAGTTGGATCTGCCCTATTCGGGTGGAGTGTACCACCTTTCCGGCGGCCGCACTTACGAGGTTTTCGATGCCACCCTTGTTCGCATGGTCACCGATACGGGCATTGAAGGCTGGGGCGAAAGCACGCCGTTTGGCGGCACCTATATTGCCGCCCATGCGCTGGGCGCCCGTGCCGGCATTGCCGAAATTGCACCGCACTTGGTGGGTCAGGATCCGCGCTCTGTCGACCGCATCAACGATCTCATGGACTCCGTCCTGGTCGGCCACAATCATGCAAAAACGCCTCTGGACGTTGCCTGCTGGGACATTTTTGGCAAGTCGGTGGGCCTGCCGGTCTGTCAATTGCTGGGTGGCTCAACCGGCACCATCATGCCGGTCATTTCATCGATCCATTCTGGCGAGCCGGAGGAAATGCGCCAGCGGGTCGCTGACCACCGTGCCCGCGGATATCTCGGTCATTCAATCAAGATCGGTGCGTCCGATCCGGCGCTGGATGCCGAACGCATCCGGGCCTGCTTAGCGGACCGGCAACCGGGGGAGTTTTTTCAGGCCGATGCAAATGGCGGCATGCTGGTGGAACAGGTCCTGCGGCTGCTTCAACTTCTGCCCGATGGCGTTGATATCGTGTTGGAAGCCCCCTGCGCGTCTTGGCGCGAAACCCAGTCTTTGCGGCAACGCTGTTCGGTCCCCATCATGATGGACGAACTGGCCCAGCAGGACGAGGACATTGCGCAGATCATCGCCCAGGACATGGCCGACGGGATCGGTCTCAAAGTGTCCAAGGCAGGCGGTCTCACCCGCGGCCGTCGCCAGCGGGACATCTGCCGCGCCGCGGGCCTGACCATGTCGGTTCAGGATACGGTTGGCTCGACGGTCGCCTTCGCGGCACTCGCGCATCTGGGCCAAACGGTGCCTGCCCAGAACCTGCGTTGCATTCTCGACTGCCGCGATATGGTTGCCGTCACAACGGCCAGCTTTGATGCGCCCATATCAAACGGCGGTGTTTTGGTTCCGGATCAACCTGGCCTGGGGATCGAGGTGGATCGCGAACTGATGGGCAACCCGGTGCAAACATTCACGTGAGTTCGGCGCGGCAGGCGTTGAGACTTGAGCGCGTATGCGGCAGGCTGGCGGAAACCCTCGCCGACCTGGTATCAAAATGCTTGAAGAACCGCCCCTCATTACCATCAACAGCAACATCCGCCGTCCTTCCGTGGCGCAGATTGCCGGGTTCCAGAACATCCCAACCGGGTTCGTGGTGGACGCCATGTATGGTGCCGGAGCGCTTGATCGCCAGATCCAACCGGTGGGTGCCGGTCGCGATATTCGCTGCGTTGCAGCTGGTCCAGCTCTGACCGCTGACTGTGGTCCGGCCGACATTTTGGCCCTGCTCGCGTCGCTCAATTTCATTCAAAACGGTGATATTGTCGTCAGTTCCTTTGGCGGCCATCAGGGCTGCGCATCGGTTGGTGACCGGGTCATGGGGATGATCAAAAATTCCGGTGGCGCTGGACTCGTAACCGACGGCCCGGCCCGAGATTATGACGGCATTGTCGAAGTCGGTCTGCCGCTTTGGTGCACGGGTTTGACACCGGCCTCCCCGTTTTCAAACGGGCCGGGGCGGGTTGGCTTCGCCGTGCAACTGGGTGGGCAAGAGGTGGAAACCGGGGACATGATCATCGCCGATCGCGACGGCGTCGTTGTGGTGCCGTTTGAGCGCATTGATGAAACGCTGGAGAACCTGCAGCGCGTCGAGGTGGCGGAACGGCAGCGCGACAAGCAGGTCGCCGATGGCCTCAAAGTGCCACAAGACATCGTTGATCTGCTGGCCAGCGACAGGGTCAAGTTTACGCCAAACTGACGGGCCCAGAGCCTGTTTCTGCGCCAAATATTCAGTATTGATTGGCCTTCAACTGCTTGAGTTGCTCATGCCCCTCAGGTGTCAGCCCCAGGGTTTCTTCGACGATTGTCAGCAACCATCCAACCACCGTACCAAAATGCGGGAGATCCAAGGCATTGTCCCGCCACATCATCCACAGCGGTCGGGTCAGATTGGGCAACTCATCGATCTGCACCAGATTTGGATCCTGAAAGCCGACGAAGTTTGGCAGAAACCCCTTCGCGGCGCCCGTTGCAATGACATTTTGGATCGCCGTTGTTGATGTTGCCGTGAAACGAATGCCCGCAGCGCCCGCATGCTCTTCCGGCAAGCGTGCTTCGATCAAATGGGAAAAGGCACGGTCTATCGTGACCCAGGGCAAACTTTCATGATCGGCTCCGCGCACCGCCCATGCGGAATAGTCGATATTGGCCGCATGCAGCGCCGTGATCCCCTTGTTGCGCGTCGGGCCGAGCCGCAGAGCGATGTCGGCTTCCTTGTTGCCGGTCAATTCAAGATTGTTGTCGCGGCCGGACATTTCCAACCGCAATCTTTTGATCGGCGGCATCTTGTGCATCGACGGGCTGAGCAGCTTGTCACACATAAAGGGCACCGACGTGATAACAATCCTGCGCCAGGCTGTTTCCTGAGCGTCCGGGCTCAGTCCGACTTCGGCGGCCATCAGATGTTGCGTGGCGTTTTCGACTTCCTTCAACGCGACCTGAAAGGCCGGTGTCGCCACCATTTCACCGCCCTGGCGGATGAACAGCGTGCGTCCGACCTGCTTCTCCAACGCCTCTTTGCGCCGCTTGATGGTGGTCGGGTTCACGCCCATGCGCTTCGCCGCCAACTTGTAGGAGCCGGTAATCGCCAGCTCTCTGGTCGAATGCCAAAGTTCCCAATCGATCATGGCGTCCCTGAAAAATGGCCAAAGATGGTCATCAATGCTGCCCGATAATGTGTCCCAACGGCCAACAGCATATGTGCAAAAATGCAGGTTTCAAACCTAAAAATTGGCGTTTTTGTATTCCGAACACTCCTATACTTTGGTGCACAGGAGTTAACAGGAGTGGGTGAATCGGGTTCTCGGAGCGACTTTCTCTGATCGATATCCGGTTTTTAAGAATTGTAGCCAAAGGCGGCTTGGGCGACATGACAATTGAAGTGGGACATTCGGCAGCCAGTGCCTCGACGGATCTGGCAACCATCGTCAAACAGCTGATCAATGCTGAGCGCGTTGAAGACTGTATCGAGGCGCTGGAGTGCTGTTTCGCGCATTATCAACTTGCCGACTACATTTTGCTGCCGAACAATCCCCGCGGCCTGCCCATGGTTACTTCCAAAAGCGCATCGGTTCTGGCGCTTGGTAAACGGCTGGAGGCTTGCCAAGAAAAGAACTCGGTATTTTCATCTGCCACGCTTTCCCAGTTTCCCTTCAAGGCGTCCGAGATGGCCGATCCAGCCATGACGATGTCAGAGCCAGAGACAACGCTCGATGGCAATTGCCTCAGCTTGAACGATGCCTATGTATTGCCGCTTCAGGGCGATACGGAAAAGGCCCTTTTGGTCATATGGGGCCCTGAAGGAGCGCTCGCAGAAGATCAAATGCTTGCTCTGCAGGCTGTCTGCACCAATTCGATCAAGCGGATCGAAGGCCTGCAGCAGCAGCATGACAATGAGGGTCCACTTGCCCCTCTGTCACAAATCGAATTATCGCTTCTCAAAGGCATGGCCAGCGGGCGAAAGCAGGATGAGATTGCGCAGGACCACGGCTTGTCACCGCAGACGATTTCCCTGTTTTCCAATCAGATCACCCGAAAGCTGGGAGCCAACTCGCTTCGCCAGGCGATTTCGCTCGCCCGCGATACTTCGGTTCACTAAGTGAGTTGCGACCCATCTGCGCAATAGGCAGCGAGCGCCTCAAATCATCGACATCATCAGCTGCAACACCTTGGACTTGATCTGCTCGAGGATGATCGAGCTTTCCAAATTCTCGTCGATCTGATTGAGCAGGAAGGTCGCCAACTTGACCTTCTCTTCGCCGTCCTGACAGGAGGCATCCAAAAGGTCCTTCCAGGCGTCGACCAATTGCGCGTCGTACTGGACCAACATTTCCAAATCATCGCGGCTTATTTCGTCCTCAAGCTGCCGCTTGATGCGCTCATAAGTCGCGATTTTTTCAACCAACATCAAATAGGTCCGTGTTCGCGGATGTCGTCTTCAATCGGTGTCGCAGGCACCCACACTTGCACTCTGGGTCTCGGGCAGCAACCCAAAATTCAAATGAAGGTGAGACAACAATTGTTAAGTCGCTGCAACTTGTCAATGAGCCGCGCTGAATTGTCGACATCCAAAGCAAGAAAACAACCAAAGCAGTCTGTTATTTTTTGCTGCGGGGAGGCCAAATTCACGGCTCAAGTCTTGTAAGATACTATCACTGTTCAATAGGAGCCGCGCAAATCTTCATAAGAAACCATGACATGTTCTGAAAAAGCCGACCTCTTCTTCAGTCTTTCATAATAAGACTTCAGATTTGGCAATTCGGGACGTGGCCAATCGAGATTGAAATAGCGGTAAAGAATATGGCCGCAAGCAATGTCGGCGAAAGTTAGAGTGTCCGAACTCAAAAAGGGGCCGGTTCCGATTCGATCCTCCAGCAGCCGGGCCAAGCCACTCACCTTTTGGGCAGCGTCATGCAAAACGGCCGGGTCGCGTGTTTGTGGATCCAAACGTACGTCATAGACGAAGATATCCAACACCGCCTCAGTGAAGGTGTTCTTGCCCCATTCAGCCCATTTGTCGAGTTCGGCCCGACGTTCCGGGTTGCTTGGCCAGAAGTCCTCATCCCCATATTGAGCCGCAAGATAGCGCAGAATGGCTGCGCTCTCGAACAGGCTGACAGGACCGTCCACCAAAGCCGGCACGCGCCCCATCGGATTCATGGACAGATAGGCGTCGGTGTTTGTCGCCGCATGGCCATGGCCATAGTCGAGACGTTCGTGCTCCAGTCCCAGTTCGTGGATCGCCCACATGACCAGTTGAACACTCGACGAGTTGCGTCGACCGTAAACCGTGATCATGTGGGTTGGTTCTTGTGGGCTTCAAGTTGCGTCATGGACACCGCGACGGCCTCCACAAGCGCACTCAGTTATAACCCTTGTCGATCAGCTGTTTGATCTGGCTGGCGCTGGTACCGGCAATAATGCGGCCGGCTTCTTTGCCGCCACCAAACATGATCAGGGTCGAACGCCGTGGGATGCGCAATTCCTTGCCGATTTTCGAACCGCGATACTTGTCCCAGTCCATCGCCAGCTCGGTCATCCCGGCATAGGGCTGGCCCTTGCTGCGCAGACCGCCAATGATGCGCTTTTGAGCAGCGCAGGTGCTGCACCAACGGGTGTGCACGGAGACCATGAACGGTTGGCCGCTTTTCAGCAGCTTGTTGTAAGTGGCTTCCGTGAAGTTCAGCCGTTTGGCCTCGGCCACGTCAGGTGTCCAGGCTGTGACTGCCATGACCGCTGCTGCAGCGGCGATGGCAAAGAAAGAGCGGCGATTGACTTTTTGCATTTTAAGCTCCCGTTGAAGGTAAAGTTAGAACCGGACTGACAGATCCTGCAGCCAGTATGGAAGGGCTTCAACCGCCCAGGCCTCGACGACATGGTGCAGTTGGAAGAAAAGGAACAGGCCAAGCGCAATGAGCAGCACGCCTGTGATTGTGCGAATGTTGCCGGAAAAGCGTTGCAGCATGTCACGACGGCGCATCAGGGCTTCCCGGGAAACGGTGGCCAGCAGCATGATGACTGTCGACACGCCGAGCGCAAAGGACAACATGACGGCGCCGGCCCATGGAATGTTGTTGCCTTCCGATGCCAGCGCGATGGCACCCCCCAGAGTTGGTCCAATGCACGGACTCCAGACGGCACCAAGCAGCACACCGGTGAGAAACTGGCCACCAAGACCGTTGGTTTCCAGTCCCGATGTCTTTTGCGACAGCACGTTGGACGCTCCGGTGGCAGCCAGTGAAAACCGGGCTGACGCCGCGGGTATGACCAGGGTCAATCCGAACAGGATCATGATGAAGCTTGCGACACGGGAGACGATCTGATCGTCAATGCCAAGAGCTGGACCGAGGGAAGCGATGGTCAGGCCAACGACAACGAAGGTCACGGACAACCCAGCGCACAGTGTCAGAGGTCCCAGTCGATGTTGGTTCAGGGCGGTAATCAGCACAACCGGCAGCACCGGCAGGACGCAGGGATTTAACAGTGTCAGGACACCGGCCAGAAATCCGAAAACGAGATCCATGCTGTGACTTGTCCATTCATGCGATTGCAGGTCTCATACAGGGAAACCAATACACGTTCCAATAACGAAATCGAGAGACATATTTTATTTTTGGAATGTTTGATTCGCGCCCAATCCGCCCTGATTGCGATGCCAGCTTTCGATGGACCACGCGCACGCTTCCGNCTAGGCTGGTTTACTGCTTCCCGACAACGCCGCCGACGAGCAGTGACAAGGGGAGCCGCGCCATTTCTTTCAATCCTGCAGCACCGGTCGTGCCGGCTCCCGGCGAGAAACAATCCAACAGCCTTCTGGGTATCGCATTGATGGCCGGCGGCATGTTTGTCTTTTCGGCGGTAGACACACAGGCGAAGTTTCTGACCCAAAGTCTCGATCCGTTTCAGATCACCTGGTCGCGGCAATTGGGACTGTTGTTCGGCGTGTTCATCTTGCTGGCGATCCGTGGGCGCTCGGTTCTGGTCACCAAGCAGCCGGTTTTGCAGGTGTTGCGCGGGGCGTTTGCTGCCGGATCTGCAACCCTGTTCATCATCGCGGTGAGCTATGTGCCTTTGGCGCTTGCCGTTGCGGTCAGCTTCATTGCACCCTTTGTGGTGACGGTCATGGGCGCCTTGATTCTGCGCGAACCGGTCGGGATCCGCCGCTGGGCCGCTGTCACCGTCGGGTTTATCGGCTCGATGATTGTCATCCGCCCGGGGCTTGGCGAAGTTCATCCCGCCGCCCTGCTGGTGGTTGTCGCTGCTATATTGTTTGCCGGGCGGCAGGTCATATCGCGCGCGCTTTCGGGCAGCGACACGACATCAACAACAGTGGCCTATACCGCGCTGGTGGGCAGTTTCATTCTCACTTTGCCCCTGCCCTTCGTCTGGCGCTGGGACCTGAATTCCCAGGAGATCACGCTTTTGGTCTCGATCGCATTGATGGCCGCGGTTGCAGAAATTCTGGTGATCAAAGCGCTTGAGGTGGCGCAAGCCGTGGTCGTTGCGCCGGTTCAATATACGCTGATCATCTGGGGAACCGCCTATGGCTATCTGGTGTTCAACCAGTTCCCGGATATGTGGACCTGGGTCGGCACGGCGATTATCATCGCGTCCGGTCTTTACACCTTGCAACGCGACCGCAAGGCCAGCCTGCGGAGCACGCCGAAATCATGACGCCTCCCCTGCCCTATCTGCAACGAATTCGCGATTACTATCAGGCGCTTGGATATGGCGCGCCCTACCTCTTCGCGAAGGTTGAAGAGGTTCCCTTTCACCCGCCAACAAAGCCATTGACGCAAAGTCGGGTGGTGATAGTCACGACAGCCGCGTTCTATCACCCTGACAAGGGCGAACAAGGCCCCGGTGCCCCCTATAACGGGGCAGCCAAGTTCTTTGAGCTCTATTCGCGACCGAGCACCGAAGATCCCGACCTGCGCATTTCGCACATCGCCATCGATCGCGCTGACACAACGGCGGAAGATCAAAACAGCTATTTTCCGCTGAATGCCCTTCGCAAGCTGGAACAGCTTGGTGAGATCGGCAGCATTGCGCCCCGGTTCCACGGTCTGCCGACCAACCGATCCCAGGACACGACCCGCAATGTCGACTGCGTTGAATTGGTCCGGCGCTGTCAGGAGGACGGAGCGGATATCGCCTTGCTGGTGCCGAATTGCCCGGTCTGCCACCAATCGGTCAGTCTCGCCGCCAACGCGCTGGAAGAGGCCGGAATCGCTGCGGTAATCTCGGGATGCGCCAAGGACATTGTTGAACATGTCGGCGTGCCGCGCTTTCTGTTCAACGATTTTCCGCTGGGCAATGCGGCCGGTCCGCCCCATGAACCGGAAGTCCAGTTGCAGATTGCCCGCCAGGCGCTCAACCTTGCGGTCAGCGCAACCGCTCCACGCACCACGGAAAAGTCGCCCTTCGACTGGCCCGGTGCCGCAGACTGGAAGCGGGATTATTCCAATGCCGCGCTGCTGTCGAAAGAGGAAATCGCGTACCGGCGACGGGAATTTGAGCAGGCCAAAAAGGATTCACCGAAGAAGCCGACGCGCACGCGGCAATCCTGACAATTGTCAGGTTAGGCGCAGCTCAGTATGTTCATCGCCAAACTGCCTTTACAAATCGCCCGGGCCCACCGTGTCTGACCAATCGCTTCCGATCTTCTATTCCTTCCGCCGTTGTCCCTATGCGATGCGGGCGCGCATGGCGCTTGTTGGCGCGCAACAGCGGGTTCAGTTGCGCGAAATCCTGCTGCGCGACAAACCGGCCCACATGGTTGAAGTCTCTCCCAAAGCCACCGTGCCCGTCATGGTGCTGGAAGATGAGCAAGTTCTGGATGAGAGCCTCGACATCATGCTGTGGGCGCTGAAGCGCAACGACCCCGAGAAGTGGCTGCAGCCTGAACAGGGCAATCTGGACGCGATGCTGGCGCTGATCACGGAGATTGATGGCGACTTCAAACATCACCTCGATCACTACAAATATGCGACCCGTCATGTGGGCGACGGGCAAGATCCGGTTGCCTATGCCGAAAAACACAGAGCGGCTGCGCTGGCGATCTTGGCGCAACTGGAAAGCCGACTCGAGGCCAACCGCTATCTGTTTGGAAACCGCATCGCCCTCGCCGACGTCGCGATTGCGCCGTTCATCCGTCAGTTCGCCAATACCGACATCACCTGGTTCAACGCCCAGGAGCTGCCGAAACTGCAGGCGTGGTTGCAGACCTTTCTTGCCGACGATCTGTTCACCGGCATTATGACCAAGTTTCCTCAATGGCAGACGAACGATCCGCAGGAGATTTTTCCGGCCGCGTGACCGCTCAGGTGTTTGGCGAGAAGCGCAGCGACAGGCAGGACATGCCGCCATCGAGTTTGGCGGCTTCTGAATTGCCAATCCTCTGGACCTCGTAACCCGATGCCAGCAGCTTTTCCAACGTCTTGGGAAATCCAGCCGGAAACAGAACCAGATTGTTGAAACGAATGGCGTTGGCGCAAGCCTCTTCACCTTCAGCCGTTTCAATCACCCGATAGCCGTCAAAACAGCCACTCGCCGCCAGTCGGTTTGTCGCCAGGATGGTTTCCTCGTCCAGCAAGGAACAGTCGGTTTTGAAGTGAAGCACACCTGGCGGTGTGTGAACCTCGCGTACCGTGTAGCCAAACGGCGTGACGATTTCGGACATTTCGGCAATGCCCTCGGCGTCGGTGCGCGCCGAGCGCCCGACGAGAATTTCCCGCTCGGTGACCAATATGTCGCCACCCTCGATCGTGCCCGGCCCCTTGATGGTCGCAACCTCTCCGTAAAAGCCCTCTAAAACGGGCCGCATTCTGGCAGCTTCCCCCGATCGGCTTGGCGCACCGGGACGCATGGCAATGGCGAGCTCGGGCAGGCACAGCGCTGCGTCTTCAACGAATACGCTGTCGGGGAAGTCTTCCATCTCCGAAAGTTCGGTCACCAGCGCACCGGTTGACTTCAATGCCGTAACATAATCCGCATGGTGTTGTTGAAATGTCGCCAGATCCGGCGCCCCCGTGTCGACCGCCCGCAAGCCCTCAACAATCGCCGCACAGGGACGTCGGGTAATGGCATGGGTGAAGCGGTATGAACGGGCCAAAATGGAGCACTCCGGATTGCGAATTTCACTGCGGACAATGGCGCAAATTGACAGTGAATTGCAAAAGAAAAGGCAGGGAGGTTGCCCTCCCTGCCCGGGTCACAGCCCGGCCGATACCCGTTTCGGCGAGGCTGAAACTTGTCTGACTGGTGGTTCAGGCCGCCTGTTGCGCGTTTTCCACCAGCTTCTGATCTACGATGGCCACCGTCTCATCGATGCTTTCATGGCGCATGCCCAACGCAGCGGCCACCGACTGCACCAATTTATCGACCCGCTCGATCTGCACAGCGCCAGCGGTTATGGCGCGAGCAGCGGACGATGGCTTCAAAAGGCTTTGCGCGGCATTTGCATATTTTTCAAAGGGTACCTGATCGGCAGGGTCGGCACCCAGCTTTCGCGCCAGCTGATCAACCCAGGCATAGATGTCGTGTGATTCCTGCAGATCGCTGTGCACGGCATCGCGAATCGCCCGGGCATCGCCCGGCGTCACACAGCGGTAGTTCCCGGTCAACAACATGCTCCACTTGGCCATCGGCACAAAAAGGCTTTCATAGACCCGCAGTTTTACCGGCACGTCCTTGTCATCAAGACGCACAACGGAAATGTCCTCTTCCAATTGACGCAACATCTGGTTGTGTTCAGGGTTTTCAAACTCGGCAGCCTTGAAATTGGTCGGCAGACCGACATGGAGGAAATTCGCGGCCTCTTCCGGCGGCCGGAACGCTTGAGGATCAGGGCTGCAGAGACTGACCAATCCTGGTTCAAACGCACTCCAAACCGATGGGTCCGCATAACAGGCGTTCAAATTGGCGTCCTTGAGCGCTTCAATGCGGGCCAGATAGGCCAGGGGCGGCATGTTCATGATCGACAGACAGGGCCGCTTGCTCAGCGCAATACGTCCCATCAGCGCCTTGACGCTGGGCTCGCTGTATTGCGGCTCCTGCATGGCCAGAGCGACCAGGTCGTATTCTTCGGGGTTGGCCTGCTCTGGGGTCATGGCGTTGACCCGCCCCGGGAAATCGCCGGACTTCAGCAAGCGGTGTTCTTCTTCACCGCGCAGCTTCAGGCGAACGACAGTCCCGTCAGCATTGATGAGATCAGCGGTCTGGCGGCGGCAGATCAGGGTGACATCGTGACCAGCCATCAACAGTTTGGTGGACAAGAGCGACCCATAGGACGCACCCAAAATGAGAATTTTCATGGCCAAGTCTCGAGAATTTCCTTAGATTTGCATTGATAGCCCGGCGAATTGTAAACCCGTGTAAAATCTACATATCTGAGACAGGTTTTCGGTTACTTTGTAAAAAAATTCGCGTTTGGCATGGAAAACTTGTAAATTTTGTAACAGATTAGCTCACCTGTAGAACCTCGAGAGACGATGCCTAAAATCATGAAAACAATAGAAATTAGCGAATTTGGTGGCCCGGAAGTCCTGACCGCGGGCGAGCGCGAAAAGCCGGAACCGGCTGCCAGCGAAGTGTTGATCGAGGTTGCTGCTGCCGGTGTAAATGGCCCCGATATCGTCCAGCGCAGGGGCCACTATCCCCCGCCACCCGGAGCTTCGGACCTGCTGGGCCTTGAAGTGTCGGGAACAATCGTTGCGGTTGGCAGCGATGTCGCGGATTGGAAAGCCGGTGATCAGGTCTGCGGCCTTACAAATGGCGGCGGTTATGCCGAATTTGTTGCCGTTGAAGCCGCACACTGCCTGCCCATTCCGGATGGGGTGGCGCTTGTCGACGCCGCTGGCCTGCCGGAAACGCTGTTCACAGTGTGGAACAATGTTTTCCTGAACCGCGACATTCCAGAGGGCGGCTTGTTGCTGGTCCATGGCGGTGCTGGCGGCATTGGGTCAACAGCCATCCAACTGGGCAAGGCTTTCGGCTTGCGGGTCTTTGCCACCAGCGGCAAGCCCGAAGGGTGCCAGTTCTGCGAAGAACTGGGGGCGGAACGGGCGATCAACTATCGCGAGGAAGACTTCGTCGAGATCGTCAAAGCTGCAGGCGGCGCCGACATCATCATCGACATCATTGGCGGCGATTACATCGCCCGCAATATCAGTGCCGCAAAGCCCGACAGCCTGATCGTGCAATTGGCCTTCAACAAGGGTTCAAAGGTCGAGATCAACCTGATGCCTGTCATGTTGAAGCGTCTGACCTATACCGGTTCGACGCTTCGCCCTCGTAGCAAAGAGTTCAAAGCCGAGATTGCAGCTGATCTGAAAAAGCGAGTTTGGCCCCTGTTCGGCAAGGGCCAATTCAAAACCCTAACCCATCGGACTTTTGCCATTGAAGACGTCCGCGCGGCGCATGAAATGATGGAACAGGCGGCCCATCGAGGCAAGATTCTGCTGACGCCTTAGAGCTAGTCTTATCCTGCTTTGCTCAAGTGTAGTTGGCTTTGCTGAAATTGCCGGCAAGTGCGGCATCGACCGCCCGCTTGGTGAGATCCAGCGTGGCCTCGGTGCGCTGCAGGATCTTGCGCACTTTCATGAAATCGAGCACCGCAACGCCCTTCACAGGTGGCTCGATATAGACATGGGGCGGCTGCATCTGCCGCTTGAGACGGGTCGTCGCCTGCATCATCAATTGCGATGCGCCCGACAGGGCCTCGATCCGCGATGGGGTTTCGCCCCGCGAATTTTCTGGTCCGCCAACCACGTCAACCGCGACCACGATATCGGCTTTATCAAACAGAAGTTCATAAGGCACAGCGTTGACAATGCCGCCGTCGATCAGGGTTTTGCCGTCGTGCATGACCGGGCTGAAGATGGCCGGCAGTGCCGAGGAAGCGGCCAGCGCCTCGGTCAAATTGCCCTCCGACAGGACGACTTCCTTCTGGCCATAAAAGTCCGTTGCAAGCGCCTGAAACGGAATACCAAGGTCCTCGAAACGGTTCGGTATGGCCTCCGGTGCGAAGGCCTTGATCACGTTGACTGGATTGATATTGCCCAGGCTCAGTCGTGACTGACTGAACATCTCGCCGAGGCTGGTTGGGCGCATGCGCCAGAAGCGCGACAACACTTCGGATGGGTCGCTGAACGTCTCCAGAGCATAGTCGCGCATTTCGGCAGAAGTCATGCCGCTGGCCAGTCCAGCTCCCACGATTGATCCAATCGACGTGCCGGAGATGGCGACGGGCGTGACGCCCAGTTCTTCCAGCGCCTGCACCACATGGATATGGGCCAGGCCGCGGGCCCCGCCGCCGCCAAAGGCAATCGCCAGCCGTGGCTCGCTCATTCGACGGACCGACCCACGGTGATCACTGTGGGATCGCCACCGAACAATTGTGCTGCAATGCGCTTGGCATCATCCAAGGTGACACCATCGATATACTCTGCCCGCCGGTCGATATAGTCGATCCCGAGATTGGCCTGCTGAATGGCCACCAGAACGGACGCAATCTTGCCGGATGTGTCGAGGTTGGAAATCGCATAGCTGCCGCGGATGTATTTCTTGGCCTTTTCCAGTTCCTCGGCTGTCGGCCCCTCAGTCGCCATACGCTCGATTTCCGCCAGGATGATGTCGACGGTCTGCTGGGCGCGGTCGGCGCGTGTTGCCGAACCGGCGCCTACAATGCCGGCATGATCGTATGTGCCAAGATAGGAATAGACCCCGTAAGCCAGCCCGCGCTTCTCGCGCACTTCTTCGTAAAGGCGGGAGTTGAACGAGCCGCCGCCGAGCACATAATTGGCCAAATAGCCGGCGAAGAACGCGTCGTCTTCCCGCTTAATGCCAGGCAGCGCGATGCGGATATTGGTCTGCGGCGTGTCAAATTCGATGTGCTTTTTTGTGCCGGTTTCAATGTTGATCTCTGGCACTTCGGTCAGTTGCGCCTTTGCGGGTAAGGCGCCGAAAACCTTGTCCAGCATGGCACCGGCCTCTTCCTCACTGATCGCACCGACAATACCCACTACGAGATTGTCACGGGCAAAGACGCGGCTCATATAGTCGCGCAGGTCATCGCCATTCAGGGCACCCATGGTCTCAATCGTGCCGTCCGTTGGGCGGCCATAGGGGTGTCCGTCAAACAGGGTTTCGCGCACGGCCTTGCCGGTCAAATATTGCTGGTTGGCCTGACGCGCCCGCAGTGAATTTAGACGCGAGGCTTTCATACGCTCTACTGGTGCTTCATCGAAACGAGGTTCGTTCAGCATTAAGCGCAACAGTTCAAACGAATCTTCCCGGTCGCTGCGCAAGGCCTTGATGCCACCGGAAAATGAATCGTACCCCGCGCTGAAGGAATAGCCCATGCCATTGTCCTGCAAACGGATCTGGAAATCCTGGCTGGTTATCTCACCGGCGCCCTCATCGAGGGTATTGGTCAACAGCTTGGCCGTCCCTTCCTTGCCGGGCAGATCTTGGGTCGAGCCGCCTTTGAAGGAATAGGAGACCGAAATCAGCGGCACGGTATAATCTTCCACCAGCAAAGCGTTGATGCCGCCCGGACTGGTGATGGGCTTGATCTCGACAGCCTGCGCCAGGGTCGCCCAGACAGACAGGATCACGCCACCGGCCACAACAGCCGCATATTTCAAGGTCTTCATTTTCAACACAAATGTCATCGCCTCATCCCTCCTGCTGTTTTGGAGACAGGTAGCCGGTTACCGAACGGGGCATTTGCAGATATTTGCGTGCCGCCTTGTTGACGGCCTCTGCGGTCACGGCCTGGATGCGTTGCGGCCAGGCTTCGATGTCTTCAATGGTTGAGCCCAGAACCAGCGAACCGCCATAGATGCGGGCCAGTGAGGCCTGGCTGTCTTGCGAGAACACGGCCTGCTTGACCAGACGTCTCGTCGTGCGCTCAACCTCTTCTTGAGTGACGCCCTCTTCCAACAATTTGGCGATTTCCTTGTCTGTCGCCGCTTCGACTTCTTCCAGCGAAATGCCCGGTTTCGGTGCGCCGTAGAAGCCATAGCTGGAATGATCCAGCGCGCCGCCCTGATACCAGGCACCGGAACTGGTGGCGATCTGCTGATCGATCACCAAGGACTTGTACAGACGGCTGGTGGAGCCGCCGCCCAGAATGTCGGACAGGACATCCAGCGCTTCCGCCTCACCCGGCTCTGCCGTGTTGTAAGAAGGCACAAGATAGAGCCTCTGGAAGCTCGGCGTGCTCACCCGGTGGTCTGCCATTTCGATGCGCCGTGCCGCCTGGGGTGTTGGCTCGGTCGGACGCTTGCGCACACCCGGCTCGGCGCGACGCGCCACCTTGCCATAGGTCTTTTCAGCCAGGCTGCGAACGGTTTCTGCATCAACATCGCCCGCCACAACCAGAATGGCGTTGTTGGGTGTGTAGAACTTGTCATAGAAGGCCAGCGCGTCCTCTTTGGTCAGCGTATCAATCTCATGCTGCCAACCGATGATCGGAATGCCGTAGGGATGATTCTGGTAAAGCGCCGCCGCCATGGCTTCGCGAAGCAGGGATCCAGGATTGTTTTCGGTGCGCGAGTTGCGTTCCTCCTGCACCACATCCCGTTCCGGCAGGATGAGTTCATCTGTGAGCACCAGATTTTCCATCCGGTCGGCTTCCAGAGTCATCATCTCCTCCAATGCGGAAGGTGTGACGCGTTGAAAATAGCCGGTGTAATCGGTTGAGGTAAAAGCGTTTTCTTGACCACCGATGGCTGCAATACGGGCCGAAAATTCGCCGTTGGCGACCGTTTTCGTACCCTTGAACATCAGGTGTTCCAGAAAGTGCGCAATGCCCGATTTACCTGGTGGTTCATCGGCTGAGCCGGCCCTATACCAGAGCATATGGGTGACAACGGGCGCCCGACGGTCGGGAATAACCACCACTTGCAAGCCATTATCAAGGAAGAAGGAACTGACTTCCGGCCCCAGTTTTTCCTGCGCGGCATGAGCCGTGTTGCCAAGCAGGGCGCTGTTGCCATTTGGAAGTGCAATAGGCGCCGCCACAAATGCGGTCAACAGGGCGGAAACGATTGCGGTTCTTCTGATTTGGGATTTCATCGAGCATCCTCTTTTGGGACTATCTGGCCTCGCGGCCATTCAATGGGTGCTTTGTGGCAGGATATAGGATGGGCTCGCGCCATTGCACTTTAAATTTTCGTCATCGCGCTGTGACAAATTGGTAGAAGCCGATGTCGGTTTCGCCAAAATTGCGCTGGTCCAGCAGCTCAAAACCGACCAGATCATCGGGCAGAGCCCCTTTTTTCTCCTCCAGCACGACGATGGCGTGCGGGGCCAACCAGTCGTTTTGCGCAAGCGCTGCAATCGCTTTTTCACCAAGCGTCTTGCCATAGGGAGGATCTGCAAAAACCAAGTCGAACTGGTGCCCATTTTCAGGCTTTCCAGGTCGGGTTGCATCGCGCCGCAACAGGTTGGCCGTTTCATCAACGCCAAAACTCTGGATGTGATCCTGAATGAGCGCGGCGCCTTGACTGGATTTTTCAACGAACACCACTGAGGCAGCGCCCCGCGATAATGCTTCCAGACCGAGCGCGCCTGTGCCAGCGAATATGTCCAATACCCTGCCCTGCAATTGCTCGCCAAAACGATGGTTCAAAATGTTGAACAGGGTTTCGCGATTACGGTCCGTGGTGGGACGGATCGATTGACCCTTGGGGCTTTGCAGCCGACGGCCGCGCAGACTACCGCCGACGATCCGCATTGCCACGCGCCTTTTTGCCCTGTCCTGCGCCACCACCGCGACGCTCTTGGGCGGGTTTTCCGCGTCCTGAACGCCCTTCCCGTTCGGGCTTTTTGGTGTCCAGTCGCGCCAACGGGTCGAAAGCCTTCCGCTTGGCAGATTTGTTAGCCCGGTTCTTGGCAGGCGCCTGCTTACGCTCTTTTTGAGATGCCAATGGCGCATCGAAATTGGCGCCGGATTGCTCGATCAACTTGGCGCCCAACTGGTCGCGCAATGTGCGCCCACGCACCTCACGAACCTGTCCCGCCTCAAGGTCACCCAATTGAAACGGTCCGTAGGACAATCGAATAAGACGATTCACATTCAGCCCTAGAGCACCAAGGACGTTTTTCACTTCCCGGTTCTTGCCTTCCCGCATGGCAAAGGTGAGCCAGACATTGCTCCCCTGCTGCCGCTCCAGTTCGGCATCGATGGCGCCATA
>JABSRX010000338.1 GCA_013214695.1 Rhizobiaceae bacterium
CAACCGGGCGGCGGCCTTTGCGCTTGAAGTCATGGGTTTTCCAGTGTGGATCGTACCGACGGTGATTCTGCCCTGGCATCCCGGCCATGGCCCGGCGGACAGGATCACGCCCCCGCCAGCGGAATTTCATCAATTGATGGACGATCTGATCAATGCACCCTGGCTCAACGAAGTCGGCGCCGTTCTGTCCGGCTATCTCGGTGGCAAAGAAGAAGTCGACGCCGTGGCGCGCCTGGTCAAAGCCGTGAAGGCCAAGAACCCCAACGCCATGTATGTTTTGGACCCGGTGATCGGCGATGCACCTGAGGGCGGCGAAGGTCGGCTCTACGTCCCAGAAGATCAGGCCATAGCCATGCGCAACCTCCTGTTGCCCGATGCTGACCTGGTCACGCCCAACCCTTTTGAACTGGGATGGCTCACCCAGCGCGGCCTGCCTTACAATCAGGAAGAATTGCGGCAAGCGGCTGAATCAATTGGCATCACCAATGTTCTTGCCACATCTGCGCCAGCCATGATGCAAGGCCATATCGGCAACATGCTGGTGACCAACGCGCCACAAGCGAAGGCCGCATATCTGGCCGAACACCGCAAGGCCGATGGGCCGCCCAATGGCATGGGCGACCTGGCGGCGGCGCTGATGCTGGGGAACATTCTGTCCGTTGGTTCCAGGCAAGGAGAAGACTTGGTCAAGGCGCTGCAGAAAACCACAGCCTCGTTGGCAGAGATCATGCTGCTGGCAGCACGAACCGGATCTGACGAGCTGCCACTGGAAGCCGCTTTGGCCAGCATCATCCGTCCACGGGCGCCCATCGTCGCACGTCGGCTGCTGACAAAAAGGAAGAAAGATTAGGCGCTCGCCGCGTGGCCCGTTCTTAGCCTTCTGAGGAAATGCGGTGAATATCCGCCCCAACGGCTGCAAGCTTGTCTTCCAGCAACTCAAATCCACGGTCCAGGTGATAGACGCGGTTCACTTCGGTCTCGCCGTCAGCGACCAGGCCAGCGATAACCAAGGACATCGAGGCCCGCAGGTCCGTCGCCATGACCGGCGCACCGGACAGTCGCTCCACACCCGTCACAGTCGCAGTTTGGCCGCTGATGGCAATATTTGCCCCAAGCCGCGCCAGCTCCTGAACATGCATGAAACGATTTTCGAAAATCGTTTCGCTGACATGGCTGACACCGTCGGCCCGGGTCAGCAACGCCATGAACTGCGCCTGAAGATCGGTAGGAAAGCCTGGGAATGGATCGGTTGCGAAATCCACCGGCTGAATCTTGCCACCATTGCGCCGAATGCGAATGCCTTCATTATTGGCCTCCACTTCGGTGCCGGTTTTTTCCAACACATTCAGCGCTTCCTGCAACAGGTTCGGTTGCGCGTTCTTCAAGAAGACATCGCCGCCGGTCATCGCAACACAAGCCGCAAAAGTGCCGGTTTCGATCCGGTCGGGCAGCACCCGATGGGTTGCCCCATGCAATGAGGTCACCCCTTCGATTGTCAGGGTCGACGTGCCAAGGCCAGAGATCTTGGCACCCATCGCGTTGAGGCATTCGCCAACATCGGTCACTTCCGGCTCACGCGCCGCGTTTTCAATCACCGTCGTGCCATTTGCCAGACTGGCGGCCATCAACATCACATGGGTTGCGCCAACAGACACCTTGGGGAAACGATAGCGCGCTCCTTTCAGGCCGCCACTGGGCGCCTTGGCGTTTACATAGCCAGCATCAATGTCGATTGTTGCACCCAGCGCCTCAAGGCTTTCGATGAACAGATCAATGGGCCGGGTGCCAATGGCACAGCCACCGGGCAGCGAAACCCGTGCTTCGCCGGCGCGGGCCAAAAGCGGGCCAATAACCCAGAAACTGGCCCGCATTTTGCGCACCAATTCATAGGGCGCATTGGTGTCGACAAT
>JABSRX010000339.1 GCA_013214695.1 Rhizobiaceae bacterium
TAATAGGGCCAGTCTGACCAGGCTCAGCACTGGTCCTCTTGCATCTTCTAGCCAGTGTTTGGGTGTTTCTCCCTTTGTCCATAAATTAACTCCCTTGTTGTCACTGGTTGGCAGTCTCAATTGTAATCTTCTCATGGTAGGCTTTAGTTCTTCCATGAATGCTTGTACATCCCAAAAGTCATCATATTTGGCTGTTTTACTTTTCCTGTTGCAATCCTGTAGTACTGTTTGTAGTTGTCTGCTCACCTTTAAGTGTGGTAGATACTTCACCAGTCCTCTCACCTTTCTCATCTGATCATTGGAAAAGTTGTTCTTCTTCATCTGCAGTACCACTCTAGCAAAAGTGTCTGCAGTTAAGTCCCAAAAGTTAAATCCCATAGGTCTGGCTGTAATGATAATGTGTCCAGCTATGTTTGTGTGACTCAGTGCAGTCTTAGGTTTAACCAACTGAGTGAAAGCCATAGTAGTGTCCCAAGATGCTTCCTTTGCAATCTCATTGCTTAACCCTGCAAGTACACACAGACAGTGTCCCAGGCTGGCTGTGTGCATGGTCTCCCCAAGTAGTCCTCGTACAGCCCCTGCTGGGGTGTTAGGATCCAAGATGTATTTCTTTTGTTTTCCTTTATCAAACCCAATAATTCCTGATACCAGCTGTAGTTTGGCCACAATGGCACTAGTAGTAAACACTCTACTCTTACTTGGAGCCACCATCTGAGGGTCCTCTCTATCAAAGCCCAAGGTGGGTGCATCCACAGCACCTCCCCCTTGGTCTGTTCCTTGGTGATGCTCAGTGTGTCTTGCCAAGTTGCTCCTGGGCTGCCGAACCTGCTTGCAAACCTCTGCACTCTCCTGCTCTCCAGAGTGGAGAATGCATCCAGTGTTATCCTCACCCCTCTGGTCTTGAACAGTAGTTGATCTAGTTGTAGAAATGTCTTCATGTTTAGTGAGTAGTCCATCCTGTTGATTCTCAGCCTGCTGAGCCAGTCTGCTCTGATGTTCTCTTCTGATTTGATCCATGTGACCTTGATGGTCAGATTGTTCTTCCTTGCCAGTCTCCATACTGGTCTCATCTCCTTGTTGAGATAAGTCACACGCCCACCCTTGACTCCGTTTAAATATGACTGGACAATGCTGTTGTCCGTCTCCAGCCATATCACCTGATTGTACCTGTCTTTGCACCAGTGTAGTAGTGCCATCACTGATGCTGCCATCTCCTTCCACTCTATTCTCTTGGCTCTGTCCTTCTCTGTCCAATGGCCGCTGAACTCCAATGAGTCTGTGGTGTTCACTGCTCCATACCCGTTGTCTGCTGCGTCTGTCTGTATGTGCAGCTGGGGGGTCCCACTGGGGATCATCTCTGCTGACATCTCCTTCTGAAGAACTTGACTCCACCATATCAGTGCTTTGTGCAGCTCCATTGTGTTCTGCGTCTTTTTGTACATGTCCTTCCCTCTGAGAAAAATCTGCAGAGGTCTTATCTGGTATCTCGACTGTTTTGTTGTTATCAAGAGAGCCATCAGGCTCCCTTGAATCCTTTGTATGTCCTTGGGTAGAATCATCTTTCTTCTCCTTGTCTTGTCCACATACTGTAGTAGTGACAGTCTCTTTTCCTTTGGTAGTGAGACTGTCCAGTCTTTCAAATTCCAAATTAGTCCCAGGTATGTTGCTAATTGTGCTGCTGTCAGTTGACTTTTCTTTCTGTTCACTGTTAGTCCTAGAATCTCCAGATACTTCAGTAGGCTGTCCAGTGCCTCCTGCACTTCCTGTTGTGTCTCCCCTGATACCCACAGGTCGTCCAGGTAGTCTTGAAGGCAGATGTTCTCCTGCACTCTTTTCCATGGTAGTAGTAGTGCTCTGAGTAGTTCCATCCAAACCCTTGGGGCATGTGTCATTCCGAACCCCATACC
>JABSRX010000340.1 GCA_013214695.1 Rhizobiaceae bacterium
ATGAGCCTGAAATTACGCCTGCAATCACAAAATATCCTCTGTGCTCCCGGGGTCTATGATGGCCTCACTGCATCGCTGGCTGAAGCCGCTGGCTTTGAGGCGCTATATCTCAGCGGTGCCGCTGTCGCGTATACGCGATTGGGGCGCCCCGATATCGGCCTGACCTCAATGTCAGAAATGGCAGATACCATGGCTCTGGTCGCAGACCGTACCAACCTGCCCGTGATCATCGACGCCGACACCGGTTTCGGCAATGCGCTCAACGCCCAAAGGACCATGCGGACTTATGAAAGGGCCGGTGCCAGCGCCTTGCAGGTGGAGGACCAGACCTATCCCAAACGATGCGGTCACCTTTCCGACAAGTCCCTGATTTCGAGCTCCGAAATGATCGGAAAGATCTCCGCAATGGCGGATGCCCGTTCGAGCGATGAGACGTTAATCGTGGCCCGCACCGATGCCATAGCCGTTGAAGGGCTGAACGCGGCCATGGATCGCGCAGAAGCCTATCTGGAAGCCGGTGCCGACGTGCTGTTCATTGAAGCACCCCAGTCACGGGAACAAATGTCCTTTATCTCGGATCGCTTCAGCAAGCGCGTACCACTGCTCGCCAATATGGTGGAGGGAGGCGCAACGCCGATTTCCACGGCCACGGACTTGGAAGAACTCGGGTTTTCAATCGTCATCTTCCCCGGTGGAATTGTTCGCGCGCTGGCCCGCACTGCACAGCAATATTACACCAGCCTGCACGAACACGGCAGCAACCGCCCGTTTGCGGACAACATGTTCGATTTCACTGGTCTCAATGACGTCCTCGGCACCTCCGAAATGCTTGAATCTGGCGCAAAGTATGATCCCTCCAAGCGTTGATAGGGAAATTCCGGCCGAGTTTGACCTGGATTGCCAGACCTTGATCATTGGCGCGGGTGCCTGTGGCCTGATTGCCGCTCTGTCGGCGCAGGAGGCCGGACAGGAACCATTGGTGATTGAGGCTGATGCCGTTCCGGCAGGCTCCACGGCACTATCGGCAGGCCTGATACCCGCTGCCGGAACCCGTCTCCAAGCTTCCGCAGGAATTGAAGACAGTTCCGAACTGTTTGCCAGCGACATCCAGGCCAAGGCCAATGATGAAAATGACCCGGTGATTGTCAGGTCCCTGACCGACAACGCAGCAGGTGTTATCGAATGGCTGATTGACGAACACGATCTACCGTTTTCATTGGTCAATGATTTCGACTATCCCGGCCATAGCCGTCGGCGCATGCATGGATTGCCCACCCGCTCCGGAGCGGAACTCATCGACGCCCTGCGGTCGGCCTGCGAAAGAGCCGGCATTGATATCATCTGTGAGCGACGGGCCCGGACTCTATATGCCACTGAAGATGCGATTTGCGGCGTTCTTGTAGAGCGTCCCGACGGGCAGACCGAAAGTATCGGATGCAGCAAGCTGATACTCGCCTGCAACGGCTTTGGTGGCAATCGCGATCTGGTGACTCAGCACATGCCGGAGATTAAGGATGGCGTCTGGTTTGGCCACGACGGAAATCGCGGCGAGGCCATCCAGTGGGGCGCTTCGCTGGGTGCCGGAATGCATCATCTTGGTTCCTATCAGGGGCACGGCAATGTCGCGCACCCCCATGGCATCCTGATCACCTGGGCGGTGATCACCGAGGGAGGCATTCATGTAAACAGCGACGGCAATCGCTTTTGGAACGAAGCGCAGGGCTATTCCGAGGCTGCCCGCGCGGTTCTGGCGCAACCGGGTGGTGTCGCCTTTGCCATCTTTGACGAACGCATCGCCGGCATTGCCCGCCAGTTCGAAGACTTCAAGAATGCCGAAGCCGCCGGGGCCGTCGACTACGCCCACAGCCGCGGCATCGTCCACTGCGACCTCAAGCCGGGC
>JABSRX010000341.1 GCA_013214695.1 Rhizobiaceae bacterium
ATGTCCATCACGCCGAGAAGATCAGGGTCTTCCTTCGCCTTAGCGTCGTCCAGTGCCAGGCCAGCCGCATAGGTGCCGATTTGTTGCCAGGGTTCCATCTGGCGCATGTCACGGCGGGAAATCTGCTGGGCCCAATCAACTTCGACCACCCGGTGCACGGGGTAGGGGGCGAAGTCCTTGGTTTCAACATTTTGCAGCTTTGCCGCGTTCATTGCATCCCAGTGCGCCTGGGGACCTTCGCCAAGGGCGGAAAGAAGGCCGATACCAGTGATCCAGACGGGATTGGAATGTTCGCCCATATGTGAGGCTCCAAATCAATGAGAGTTAAACTTATATCGAAGCAACCAATAAGCCGCAAAACCACGCAGGGCTAGTGGGTATATCAGTTATAATGAATGCTAGAGCCAGTCTTGTCTTGATTGAAGCATTCTGCCGGAGAGTTTTTGCGTCAGCATTGCGCCGGGTTGCGCCGCACGTCCTGGCCGGACTTGCAAGCGATCCGGCGATGATGATGGCGCAAAAAGGCCCGGCCCGCAGGGTTTGTGCCGCGAAGGGCCGTCGGCCGCGTTGCCTGCCTTGCCCGTATCCCCGATACGCGCTGCGACAGGCGCCTTGCCGATCAACCCTTCGGGGCACAAACAGAAAGATTCAATCAAGACAAGACTGGCTCTAGAACAGCCGTTACGGCAGCAGGTGGGCGGGCATACCGCGATTTTTGGCCTGTTCGATGACCATTGTACCAAATGCTTCATCTGGAAAGGCAATGGTTTTGAAGGTCAACTGTGCGTCACAGATTTTCTTGCCATCGGAGCGGATCGACGCATTGGTGACGGCAAAGCCGGATCCGTCATGTTCCAGCTTGGCCTCAATCTCGAGCTCTGTTTGTGGCTCGACAAAGGTGCGCAGTTTGCCCTGTTTGACACCAACCAGAAACGGCATGGCATCAAAGCCGTTTTTCGCCATCACCAGGAAGCCAGAGGCTTGGGCCATGGTCTCGATCAGCAGGACGCCGGGAACCAGCGGCATGCCGGGAAAATGGCCCTCAAAAACCGGGCTCTTTTCGGGGACCGTCGAGTGGGCGTTAAGCGTGGTCACGTCCTGATCGACCGCGTCAATACGGTCGATCATCTGAAAATATTCAAGGTGCATGACGGCTCTTCTGCTTTCGAGCGGATCTGCAGGATCGACGGGGCGTTATGCCTTGGCAGCAGCCAATTCGTCGATGCGGGTGCAGAGGTTTTTCATGACGAAATAGTCTTCGGTCGACGCGTTGCCGTTATTGACCTCTTCGGTCCAGGCTTCCATCGGGATCTTGATGCCGAATTCCTTGTCGATCGCGAATACGATGTCCAGGAAATCAAGGCTGTCGATGCCCAGATCGTCGATTGTGTGGCTATCAGGTGTGATTTCTTCGCGCGGGATTTCGCTGGTTTCCGAAATAATGTCGGCGACTTTGTCAAACGTAGACACTTTTGTCTTTTCCTTCAGTGCTGATCAGAGACATATCGCCAGATCATGGCGGCTCATTTGGCGCTTTCCCTAGCGCTTTCCTCATGATCATGCAATTGCCAATTGACCTTAGGGTTTACAGCGGCAACTGCGGTTATTCTTCACTTGAGCTCGTTGCGGTAGTGCATGGTGTCGCTGCGGCACAGGGACCGGCGCCATTCGACAACCCGATCATCCAATGCAATGGCGCGACGGTCGATTTCCAGCAGAGGCGATTTCTGGGGCAGGGTGAGCAGGTCGGCCACCTTGTCAGGTGCGGTAACTGCCCGCAATTGCTCATTAACCCGGGCCACGATGATGCCGTAATAGGTGCTGTAGAACTGATAGACATTGTTGGGAAGCAGCGTTTCCGACGTCAAATCAGGGAAGTATTTGGCCGGCAGTAC
>JABSRX010000342.1 GCA_013214695.1 Rhizobiaceae bacterium
TCAAACAGTCTGAGGTTGTTTTCCTGATGCGCCATCTCAGAAGTAATTTGGAAGAGCGGTTTCCGCATATGCTGACTGGTCCTGACTTGAATGCCAGGCGTCGCTACCGTGAAGACGGCCGACTGTTCCTCCTAATCAAGAAGTTTGAGATGAACGAGGTGTTTTCTTCGCCGAACCTGAAAGGTCACAGTGCCCCTCTGTTCCTCGAACCCGAATATTGCAATGGCGCTAAAGCATTGAGCCAGGCTCTTTCCAGCGCCATGCCAGAACATCAACGTGTGATTACGGTGGTTGAACTCGCCGCGACGGCACAAGCCGTTGAGAAGTTTCTAACGCAGGCTCCCGAAATCCGGCGCGGCCGCCCAAAATCCTGAACTGAAGGAACTATTCAAGGTAAGTAACACTGCGCGTCTTTAAACAACCCCAAAAAGGGTCAAATATGAGTAAGAGTAAAATAAAATCTGTCGGGCGAGGGGCCATCGATGGTCTTGCAGGAACCGACCAGATAAAAATTGATCGCCTGGTGGCAAATCCGAGAAATGCCCGCATGCACAATAGGCGGCAGATCAAGAAGATAGCCTCATCCATTGAACGCTTTGGTTTTGTGAATCCGGTGCTTGTTGATGCCGACAACGGTATCGTTGCCGGTCATGGAAGGGTTGAAGCAGCCAGGTATCTTGGGTTGGCCACAGTTCCCACCCTTCGAGTTGATCACCTGAGCGATGCCGATAAGCGGGCCTACATTCTCGCCGACAACCGTTTGGCGGAAGATGCTGGTTGGGATCACGACATGCTGGCGATTGAGCTGCAAGGTTTGATTGATCTTGACGTTTCGATCGAATTGACCGGCTTTGAACTGGCAGAAGTTGACCGGATTATTGAGGGGCAGGGGAGTAAATTATCCGAGAATACTGATCCCTCCGACGAACATGTCGATCCCGATCCGGCAGCGCCATGCGTGACCAGGGTTGGTGATCTCTGGGAATTAGGATCGCATCGGTTATTGTGCGGTGATGCAACGAAGTCGGGTTTTTACAAGGAACTCTTGCACGATGATCCGGCATCGATGGTCTTTACTGACCCGCCGTATAATGTCCCGATCTCGGGTCATGTGTGCGGATCGGGCAAGATACAGCACCGCGAGTTCGCGATGGCCTCCGGTGAAATGTCCAAGTCGGAATTTTCCGGCTTTCTCGAAGATGTCTTCACAAATCTGGCGAACAACTCTTCCGATGGCTCCATACACTTCGTGTGTATGGATTGGCGCCACATGGGGGAAACCTTGGCAGCGGGTGAAGCGTCCTATGCTGAACTCAAGAACCTGTGTGTTTGGGCGAAATCCAATGGCGGCATGGGCAGCTTCTATCGCTCGCGCCATGAACTAATTTTTGTCTTCAAAAACGGCACCGCACCACACATTAACACCTTTGAACTTGGACAGACCGGGCGTTATCGGACCAATGTTTGGGAATATCCAGGTATCAACAGTTTTAGCAGCGATCGTCTTGATGCGCTGGAAATGCATCCAACGGTTAAGCCCGTTGCTTTGGTTGCCGACGCCATCAAAGACTGCTCGAAACGCAGGAGCATAGTTCTTGATCCGTTTGGTGGCTCGGGGACAACGCTGATAGCCGCAGAAGAGACCGGCCGGCGAGCCCGCTTGCTCGAACTGGATCCAATCTATTGCGATACCATCATCCGCCGTTGGCAAATGTTGACGGGCCGGCACGCGCGCCATGCTGTAAGTGGCAAACGGTTTAACACGCTCGAATCTGATCTGTCCGAGATTGCTGCAAATCGAACCATGGAGACTGAGCATGTCTGATGATCCGAGTGTTCCAATGAACAGCATTCCAAAGAAAGCTGAGCCAATGAAAGTCGCACCAATGGAAGGG
>JABSRX010000343.1 GCA_013214695.1 Rhizobiaceae bacterium
CTAAGCGCCAGTCGTCCATCATTAGGGTGATGTCATGATCCCGGTCAAAGCTTGGATCCGGTTCTTCGATGATCAGGGGGCCGTAAAGCCCGCGTGCCACCTGTTGCCAGCTCTTGTTGTGGGCGTGATACCAGTAGGTTCCCGAATCCGGGGCTACAAACTCATAGTCAAAGCTTTGCCCTGGTTGGACCGGGTCCTGCGTCAGGCCGGAAACGCCATCCATGGCATTGCTAATGCGTATCCCATGCCAGTGAATAGAAGTCGGTTCATCCAACTCATTGATGAACTTGATGCGTACCGTGTCGTCCTTTCGGACACGAACTTCAGGTCCCGGCAACTTGCCGTCGTATAGCCACAGAGCGGATTTGGCGAACGGTTCGCCTGGCAAAGCATGTTGGGCAGGTTGAGCCCGCAGCTCAAATTGCCCGTCACCAGCTTGAGCAAGAGCAAGTCTGGGCAGGCCGATTGCGGCTGCGGTTGCACCTGCTGATTGAAGTAGTCTGCGTCGGTTGATCATCGCAAAAGAGTTTCCCTAAACGTTGGTGGCACGGTTTGAAAACCGAAGTTCACCAGCACCTCTGGTCGCACCAGTGGGAGAGGAGGATCAACATCTCAACCTCTCCCACCGAAAATACGAGCCTCAAACAAGTTTAGTTTTTGGCCTTTCGGTAATCCGAATGGCAGGCTGAACAGGTCTTGGCCATCTCACCGAAGGTACGCCTGATCTGGGCTTGATCGTTCGTCGCTGCGACCATGGCCAAGTCGGCAGACTTGTTTTCCAAATCCTTGGCAATCGCCAAGAAGTCGTCTTTGCTTTTCCAAATAGATGGCAATGCTTCGGTGCCTTTGCCTTCCCGGGACGCCTGGGTATCGGGAAACAGGGAGCCCATTTCGGCTGCATGACCTTCGACAACGCGGGCGGCTTCCGCGACCTTGGCGGAGTCAAATGCGGCGTTACCCTTGAACATGTCTGCGACAGTGCCGAGCGCCTTACCCATGGCCATCATTCCGTCCATGCGTTCTTTTACAATGCCGGTTGCGCCGCTGTGCGCCAAGGCACCGGCGGCGATTAGAGCTGATGCTGCGATCATGCCCGCAACTATGGATTTCTTTTTCATGATAAGTTCCGATCGTGAGTTGGTTGATCCAAAAATTAGGCCCTTTGAAACCTAGTTCACAATCGGACGTGGCGGTGGCTTTTCCACCTGAATATAGGCGGGAATTGCCGAAACGTTTGGCTGTTCTGCAACCGCTGCAACCACCTGGAAATCGGGTGACGACCAGGCGGCTTCGAACCAAACATGGTCAGAGCCACAATGGATCAGGTTTTCAAGTGGCGCATCTTTGTGTTCATCATCATGGATGTGAGCATGCGGCATCTGCGCCAACAGCTCTGAACTATGGGCGTGCGATTGCTCTGCGTGAACATGGTGGACCCAGTTGCCTCCGGCAACCACCAGGGAGGCGCAGGATAGCAGCGCCAACACCCGAAAAAGTTTCAATCCCAAAGCCATTGAGGCTCCTCAATTAATCCCATTGGCACGCTGTAGCCCTCGCACGTATGCCGTTATCTTGCCCACGTCTTGTGGGGTTACCGATGGAACAGCTGGCATGTTGCCAAACTGCCAATGATGTTGCCGCACACCGCGTTGCGCTGCCAATTGGAACGCCATGTCACCGTGATGGTTTGGCTCATAAATGATGTGAACCAGAGGAGGCGCCAACCCGTATTGACCAGCGGCATTTTCGCCATGGCAACTGGCGCAATTCTCGTTGAAAAGTTGCTCGCCCTGTCGCTGCGCTGCGGTCAATACAGGTACGTAGACCTGGACGAGCGGTTTGCCGGCGACATCCGATTGGTCTGGGGCTGAAAGATGTTGAAACAGCAG
>JABSRX010000344.1 GCA_013214695.1 Rhizobiaceae bacterium
CTCCATCTTTCCAAAAAGATTAAAGTGTTGCGTCGATCCATTGAATCCACCGGACAAACCGGACTTTGGTAGCGGCTGTGCCCGCTTCTGCTTATAGGAACAGATTCAGTCGTCCTTGCCCTTTAGGAATAGATCCGAGGGGTCATACCTGTGTCTGCCGTCGTCCGACGGCAAGCCCGTTTCAATGCCCAAAAGCGACGGACGTCACTCAAGCTCATTTGTGGGTTCGCGGCGAGAAAATCGCGCGTGTACTGATTGAATTGGTTATGGTCAGCGATCTTTGACTGAAAACCGGGCTTCTTTGCCTCTGCCTCCAACGATTTGATTGCCTCAACAGCATCGGCGAGCGTTTTGCCAGTATTCTCTTTCATCCAAGCCATGCTGGCGATGTTGAACTTGAAATGCTCGCCCACATGCATCTTGAAAAAGCGACGTACATTCTGGCTGTTTTTATAGCTGTCAGTGATTACCGTATCGAGCGTAAGCGTGGCAGAATGCCAATCGAATTTAGACGTTATGGTTGGTTTCTTGTCACCGGGGAAAACGGTCTCTCCCGTTTCATGAAAGTGAGCAATTCGGTCAAGAAGCTGGAACTTGCCACCGCTCACACGCAAACCGAGACGACGACATTCACCCAGAAGCTCCTCTTTGGTCCAATACCATCGGCGTAATTCGGTACTGTCGGTGACTGCAGAGACATTTGGACGTTGCTGTTGCATCTCAAAAATAGGACCCTGCCTGAATGGAGATAATATGAAGACGCGCCTCATTTTGCCGAAGAAAGCAAGACCGGCCTCGCGTCGTAGGCGCCGTGTGTGAACACCCGAGGCGACAAACCTCGACCATCGTAAAGGCCAGCCTGACGTCTGTCTGCACCCAAAACACTAGGTCTGCACAGCCGACCAACGCAATGTTAGCGAAACGGCTACTTTGCCGCACCCCTGCACGAAAACCTGCTCCTTCGGGATTACGTAGCTTGGGCATTGTTCACCTCCTCAGATAGGAAAAACTATGAAAATCGTGAAAATTGCTCTCGCTACCGCCGTGGCTTCTGTGATCTCTGCTTCAGCATTTGCTGCCAACATTGTTGATACGGCAAAATCAGCCGGTTCATTCAACACTTTGCTGGCTGCTGCTACAGCAGCAGGCCTGGTCGATACATTGAAAGGTGATGGACCGCTGACCGTGTTTGCGCCAACCGATGAGGCGTTTGCCGCACTGCCGGCCGGTACCGTCGAAAGCCTGTTGAAGCCCGAGAATAAGGACAAGCTGGTCGCCGTTCTGACTTACCACGTGGTTGCAGGGAAAGTGATGTCCACCGATCTTTCGGACGGTATGATGGCGAAGACAGTGCAGGGTGGTGAAGTCAAAATTAGCCTGGCTTCCGGCCCGATGATCAATGATGCAAAGGTCGTTGGCGCGGATGTTGCCGCTGACAATGGCGTAATCCACGTCATTGATAAAGTGCTGCTGCCCGCCTCCTAAGGCACAAATTACAAAGTGCTGCGGGTGGCGTTTGACCGCCCGCAGCTAACCGCCCGAGGGCTGTAGTTTGTGTTGCAGCCGGTCCACTCCAAACTGCCACCAACCTGCCGGAACGCTTCTTGACGCGGCAGTGTGCCAAAGCGTTTGCGACGATTTGACGAAGTTCCTTGATTGGCGATTACAGCTAAACCGTTCCCACTCAAATGAAGAGATTCAGTAAATGAACCATGCAATCAACACGGCTGAAGCCGCAACGGATGGGCCAACACTCTTGTTGGTGGATGATGAAAAGTCGTTCCTACAACGTTTGTCACGCGCGATGACCAGTCGCGGTTTCAACGTCATAACAGCCGAGAGTGTTGCGGAGGGTATGCGGCACATCAAGACCAAAACGCCTGATT
>JABSRX010000345.1 GCA_013214695.1 Rhizobiaceae bacterium
TCGACACCACTGCGCAGGTGTCCGACCAAGTCTTTGATGCGCGGCTCAAGCTGATCATGAGGAACTTCATCTATGGTTCTCGAGAGATGCCAAATCAGCTACAGGATCTAATCCTGTGGATTGATCTGCAAGGGCTTGAAGTCTTGCGTCCAGAAGTGGACCTGTCGCGGTTTGATGCCGCTCCTTTGATAGCATTTATTGCAGCAAAGGAGACGAACTATGGGACTGAAAAGGACGGACGAATTCCGTGCTGATGCCGTGCGGATCGCGCTGACGAGCGGGCTGACCAGAAAGCAGGTGGCATCTGACTTGGGCGTTGGCCTGTCGACGCTGAACAAATGGGTCACGGCGCATCGCGACATGGATGTTGTGTCTGACAAAGATCTGGACCTTGCCCGCGAGAACGAACGGCTTCGTCGTGAGAACCGTATCCTGAAGGAGGAGAGGGATATTCTAAAAAAAGCCACGGCCTTCTTCGCGAGCCAAAAGCCATGAGGTTCCGGTTCATCGAAGAGCATGGCCGCGAATTCCCGACCAACCGCCTTTGCCAGGTTTTGGATGTCAGCGAACGTGGCCTGCGTGCCTATCGCAGCCGACCAGCCAGCCCAAGACAGCGGGCCGACATGGTTGTCCTGGCCCACATCAAGGAACAATCACGTCTCAGCCTGGTCAGCTATGGCAGGCCGAGAATGACGGAGGAGTTGAAAGAACTTGGTCTGAACGTCGGGCATCGTCGTGTGGGACGTTTGATGCGCGAGAATGGTATCCGTGTCGAACGATCCAAGAAATACAAGGTGACCACCGACAGCAACCACGCCTTTAACATCGCGCCCAACCTGCTGAACCGGGACTTCCATGCCGATCAACCGAACCAGAAATGGGCCGGCGACATCAGCTATGTCTGGACACGCGAAGGATGGCTTTACCTGGCCGTCATTCTGGACCTGCATTCAAGGCGCGTGATTGGCTGGGCTGTCAGCAACCGGATGAAGCGCGACCTGGCGATCCGGGCGTTGAAGATGGCGGTCGCACTGCGGCAACCGCAGAAAGGCTGCATCCACCATACGGACCGCGGGTCGCAATACTGCTCACATGACTACCAGAAGATACTGCGCCAGCACGGGTTCAAGGTATCGATGAGCGGCAAAGGCAATTGTTACGACAACTCCGCTGTCGAGACCTTCTTCAAAACCATCAAAGCAGAGCTAATCTGGCGAAGGTCGTGGCAAACGCGCAGAGACGCCGAACTGGCCATCTTCCAATACATCAACGGCTTCTACAATCCACGGCGCCGACACTCAGCACTGGGCTGGAAAAGCCCGGTCGCCTTCGAACGGAAAGTGGCATAAACGAGCACTTGGGGCGGCACTAAAACGTGACAGGTCCAATAGTGCCTTAGGCTATCGCCCACCGGCTCCGGAAACTATCGTCCAGATGGACCAGAGGCCTGTCATACACTTACACTCAGATTGAACCGCGTATGTGGGGCTAATTACAGGCTTCAATGAGTGGGACCGGCAATTGCATCGACAACGCAGCGGGGGAAACCTTCTTCAAGACAATCAAGGTTGAATTGCTGTGGAAACGTTCCAAATGTACACTCGCGACGCTGAGATCGCCATCTTTGAATACATC
>JABSRX010000346.1 GCA_013214695.1 Rhizobiaceae bacterium
CGACCGGCGCTGCAATACCGTCCGATACGGTGTAATTTGCAACAACGTTCACGGACGAGCCCTGTGCTATATGGACATAGCTGGGGTGGCCGGTATCAAAACTCCAAGAACCGTCCGCCTTGAAAGTCAGACCGTCGACAGGTGTCGTGAGCGCATAGGTTAGCCCGGTGGAATCCACATCGCTGTCGTTGGTTGCAACAGAACCTGTCAGCAGAGGGCCGAGATTCCCCAGGGCGACACCGTTTGAAGCATTGCCCCCACCCGGCAGGTTTGAAACGGTAAAGGTGCCGTTGCCATTGTTGATGAGGAGCTGGTTGTCCTCCGCCGACGTGTCAAAGTCGTTATTGGTGACGATGGCGTCGAGGTGCCCGTCGCCGTTGATGTCACCCAAGGCAACGTCCCGGCTGTGACCGTTCGAGCCTCCAATCGCAGTTGCGGTGAAGAATCCCGAACCATCATTGATCAAAACCTGATTGGCCTGTCCGTCGTTATTGACCACCACAAGATCAATATGGTTGTCGCCATTTAGATCGCCCGCAGCCATGGCTGTGGATTCGAAAGTACCACCGGCCAGCGTTTCCGCGGTGAAAACTCCTGAACCGTTGTTCCGAAGCAGTTCATTGGCGCCACCGCTGTTGGCGATCACCGCATCCTGATCGCCATCACCATCAAAATCAGCAAAAACGACATCCATGCTGATCACACCAGCTTGACTGACATGGATGGATGGCAGAACTGAATCCGCGAATGTGCCTATTGTTCCGGCTTGAATGCCACCCTGATTGAGCAGCAACTGATTTGAGGCAGTATCATTAGCGACGATTGCATCGAGGTCCCCGTCGCCATCGACGTCGGCAAGTGCCACGTCACGGCTATGATTGTTGCCACCGGCAAGCGTCGTCGCCGTGAACCCACCCGAGCCATCGTTTGTCAATATCTGATTGGCCGTCGTGGGCCAGTTGGCAGCCAGAAAATCGGTGTCTCCGTCGCCATCGATATCACCAGCAGCCAACCCTTGGGCCGACCCGCTTACCCCTGCGATGTTGCTGGTGACAAAGGTGCCAGCTGTTCCCGACTGAGTGCCACCTTGATTGATCAAAACCTGGAAGGAAGACGTCAGCGCATCGAGATCGCCATCGCCATCCAGATCTGCGAGCTTCACATCATTATTGCGGGCATTCGGCACGACCGTTGCGTTTGCCGCCGACAGCCCCCCGGAACCGTCATTTGTCAGAACCTGGGTGGCATTTGTGCCGAGCGCGGTTGCGTGGTCGTCATTGACAATGACCGCCTCGAGAGCACCGCGCACTGCACTTGCTGTATCAGCCTGAGCAACAGGCGCATCGTTGACGGCCGTCACATTCAGCGTCGCCGTCTGGGTAGAACCGCTGCTGAAGGCGGTTCCCGCTCCATTGGTGCTGACGTCGGCGGTGCCACCATTGGTGCCGCTGGTCGTGTCCCAGGCACGGAAGGTGATGGTACCCGCCGTTCCGTTGTAATCATCATTGGGCACAAAGCGGATTTTGGCCGCGCTGTCCAACAGCCGCGCCGCGCTGTCAGTTACAGCTCCAATGTCCGACCAATTTGCACCGGCATCGGTTGAGAACTGCCACTTGCCATTGGTATCGGTGACCGCAGTGACCGCAATCCCCTCGACAGCACCGGTATCAACGTCAGTAATGGCGGCTCCGACAATGTTGGCAACCGTGTCGCCGGCCGAGGTTTTGTTGTCCTCGGCAATGTCGGGCAGCGTGAATGTGCCGCTGTTCAGGACCGGTGCGTCATTGACGCCATTCACTGTGACACTGATCGTGCCAGAATTGCCGAGACCATGTTGATCGGTAATCCTGACGTCGAAGTTGTCG
>JABSRX010000347.1 GCA_013214695.1 Rhizobiaceae bacterium
AACTGCCTTTGCTATTGAGCTTAAGCTCGCGTGCCACGTTTTCCCTATCCAACAAGGCGTGCACATTAGTATCTCCTTCTTCTCTGGCATAATCTCCCTCTCCAACCACTGAATCACTCTTGGTATTAGCTTCCATGGGGGGTGACCCCACATGGTTGTCAGCCCCTGATAGTCCTGAGCTGTTGTCTTTAGTGTGTTGGTCCTGTGAGAGCCTGGCTCCTCTCTCCATGTATTGTACTGTTGGCACAAAGAATTGTGCCTGTTGCTGAATAGGTCTATCTGAGGAGCTTTCATCCCCAGATCCTGTGCCATCTTTGCCATCAGGTGAGGGTTGCAAATTGTGTCCCTCCTGCTTCTCTCTATCCTGGATAGGTAGTCCGCCCACCAGTTGTCTGTTGTGCTGATCCATTCCACTTCCACTTGTACTCTGCGTTTTCTCAATTTCTTCCACACTCTGAATAGTGGTGCTGTCAAGTGCTGTTTTCTCCCCCCTCTGAGGTGCTGCAAGTAACTCATTGCCACTGTACTGTCTGTCCTTAGTAGTATTGTTTTGTCTTGTAACTTCACTCCCCACTTTTCCAATGCTGTTACTGCTGCTAGAATCTCCTTTAGTTCTATTCTCAGACTGTGTTCTTCTTCCACTGTGAACCACCCTGAGATTTCCTCCCCTGTGTTTCTGTTGACTGCCCCCCAGCCTGTATCGCTTGCGTCTGCTTCTATCACCAGACTGTACTCCTGACTCGTGTCCTGAAAAGGCTGAGGAGTAAGTCCCTGCTTCACTTCCAGAGCCCACCACTTCAGGTCCTCCTGTGCCTCTGGTGTCTTGTCCATCTTCTGACTTGTGTACTTTGTCTTGTTGTGTAACCAACTCTGTAGTCCCCTTGTGTGAATCCTGCAATTGTAGATTGCTGGCCTGTAAGCTTGCAGTATTCCCACTACTGACTGTACTTCCATTAACATCCATTTGTTCCTGTGTATTAACTTCTTCACTGTCTTCAACAGCTTGTCTGCTTTGTCCTGTGGCAACTCCATCTGCATCAGTAGTGTGTTCCACTGAAACCCCAGGAATTGCAGTACTTGTTTCCCTTCTAGTTCTGACTTGGGTCTGTTCACAAGCCAACCCAATTTCTGTAACCACTGTACTAACAGTGCTGTGAGTCTTCTCCCCTCCTGTCTGTCTTGGCACAATAGTAACAAATCGTCCATGTAGTCCACTATTCGTGCCTTTGGATACTTCTTTCTGAACTGTAGTAGTGCCTCTCTTAGGATTTGACAAAATACTGCTGGTATTTGTTTGAGTCCAAACCCTGCTCCTTTCCATCTGTATGACTTCCCTCTGAACCTTATGCAAAGGTAATACGTGTCCCCCTCCTTGATGCTGATGTGATTGAAAGCATCTGTTAGGTCGATGTGGTAGAGCCAATCTCTGGCTCTGATGTGATCTTTCACCCCTGATGGGTTTTGTAAATGTAACCTGGGAGGGTCCTCTGTTGCTTTGTTTACACTGCAGAAGGCAGTGGTCACTCTGACTTTTTCGCTGCCTTTCTTTGCCACTGGAAAATACTGGAGGTAGTTTTGAACAACCTCCTTCTCTACTTCCACCAGTGTGCCCTGTTGAATGTACTCCTGTATCTGTATCTGCATTGCTGCTTGTTGCTTGGTTGTAGACTCTGCATGTCTCTTCTTGTCCTTCTGTTCTACTAACTGAATGTTCCTGTTGTGTGGTCTTCTCCTTCCTGACCAGGGCAGGCTCAGTCCTCCCTGTATTGTCTTTAACGTGTTTTTTGATGCAAACTTTTTCCACTCCTCTATGCTGGCTAGGAGCCTGGAAGTTATTGGTGTCCCACTGTTTTCT
>JABSRX010000035.1 GCA_013214695.1 Rhizobiaceae bacterium
GGAAACCATCGTCCCGATGGACCAGAGGCCGACCATGCACTAACAATCAAATTGGACCACTCAGGTGGGGCTGATCAAAGCCAGTCTCGGAACAGGCAACACATTCCTCTCGACTTTCATGTTCCTGGACTTGGCTCTCGCAAGAGCCTGGGCTGAAGAACCAACGGAAGTACCCGCAAGGGTCATAACTTTCAGGAATTCAAACAATAGGAGGACACAGCGGCTGCGAAGAACAAAACGATCATTACCTGTGCAATCACGGGCGCCATTTATACGCCGACCATGTCGGATGCGCTGCCTTACACGCATGACGACTTCGCAGCGTTCCTGCCGCGCATCAAGCAGGTGACAAACGCGGTGGCGAACATCTCAACGGGCGGTTCGATCACCTTGTCCATTCAGGACAGGATCATACCGGCGGCAACTTTCAGTGCCGAAATGTGCTCGATGAACATAGGCTCCGTGAACTTCTCCTTCCACCCGATTAAGCAAGAAATATAATCAATCCAAAAGGCGGTGACCGGGTGGCCTTTTGATGCCTGAAACGTGCACTGCGTAACGCTTTTGCGACATGGATCGAATGGCAAGGTTGGGCTCTAAGCAGACGACTGATCTAGATCGGTGGATTGTGATTGCAATTTGGTTTGCGCTCTCGCATCCAACATTCGGACCGAGCCACTTTCAATCTTTGAATTTTGCCCACAATTGAGAGCGGAGCGGTCAAATGTATGGAACTTGTTACCTTAGACGTTACCTAGAACGCTGCCCCAATAACTCAAAAACTTCTAAGCTGTTGAATTTGATGGTGGGCGATACTGGGATTGAACCAGTGACCCCTACAATGTCAATGTAGTGCTCTCCCGCTGAGCTAATCGCCCGTCCATTGAACGGAGGGTCGTCACCTAAAGTCGACCCTGTTCGGGAACCTCACTTTGTGAAAATTGAGGCCGCGCCGGATACACCACACTTGCGGGGTCTCCGTCAACTGCAAGTTTATCCCAAAACTGCGAAAAATGCACCCTTGCCGGGTGCTAGGCGGCCAGCATCTTTTCAACTTCGTTGACCAGGTCGCGCAGATGGAACGGTTTGGACAAAACCTTGGCATCCTTTGGCGCATCGGATTCCGGATTCAGCGCAACAGCAGCAAAACCGGTGATGAACATGACCTTCAGATCCGGGTCCAGTTCGGTTGCTCGGCGGGCCAGCTCGATGCCGTCCATCTCAGGCATGACAATATCCGTCAACAGCAAGGTGAAAGGCTCTTCACGCAGCCGTTCATAGGCGCTGGCGCCATTGTCGTAAGAAATGACGTCATATCCGGCATTGGCCAAAGCCTTGGCCAGAAAACGGCGCATATCGTTGTCATCTTCCGCAAGGAGAATTTTGTTCATGCTTGTCCCACCGACTCGTTTAAAGGCGATTCCCCACGCGGCGTTCGGGCGAATTGCAAATCATCGGCACCCATTTGAACCGAATGAGGTAAATATCGAATAAACAATGGCCAGATCATGGCAAACAACCCCTAATTTCTACGGCTGGACAGGTGGATCGTCACCTGACAAAATCGGTGCAACACCAAAAGGATAGAAAACGAACATTGCCTGGCGCTGAATTCGACAACGATTCAAACCCTGCCTTCCGCCTGCACCGTCCGGCGGAGCAACGGGTGCCGTTTGTCTTCAACTCGCCCCATAGCGGCCGTGTCTATCCTTCCGGCTTTCTGGCCGCCTCCAAATTGTCGGCCATCGACATCCGTCGTTCAGAAGATGTGTTTGTCGACGAGTTGTTTGCCGGTGTCGTTGAATTGGGCGCACCTCTGCTTGCTGCACAGTTTCCGCGGGCCTGGCTGGATGTGAACCGCGAGCCCTATGAATTGGACCCGAAACTGTTTGCGGAGACCCTGCCGGCCCATGCCAACAGCCGCTCAATGCGCGTTGCAGGCGGATTGGGGACGGTGCCGCGTCTGGTCGCCGAGAATGTCGAGATCTACCGCAAGCGTCCGTCGCTGGCCGACGCCATGGGGCGGATCGAAAATGTCTATCGGCCTTATCACGCGACCCTGCGCGGGTTGATGGCCCGCACGTCGGTGACGTTTGGCCATGCGATCCTCGTCGACTGCCATTCCATGCCGTCCAACGGTGCCCGCAATGAAGGGCAAAACCGGCCGGACATTATTATTGGCGACCGCTATGGAACTTCCTGTAACGGCGATATCAGCCGCGGTCTGATGCGCCATTTCTCTGAACTTGGATATTCGGTTACCCGCAACAAGCCCTATGCGGGCGGATTCATCACCGAGCATTACGGCCGCCCCCTGAAGGGCCTGCATGCGGTGCAGATCGAAATCAATCGCGGTCTTTACGTCAATGAGAAGACCTTGGAACCGACAGTTGGCTTCGCCGCCCTGGCGGAAGACATCAAGACCGTTATCGCCCACGTGATTAGCCTACCGGATTCCGGATTTTACGGCGAATCCATTGCCGCTGAGTAGTTCGGACCCGATCCCGCATGTCCTTGCCCCCCAATGATGAACTGACGTCATTCTTTGGTGAATTGTGCGACGCCGCCGCCGCCATGACACTGCCCCTGTTTCGCTCAAAACTGGGGGTGATCAACAAGCTGGATGCGGGATTTGACCCGGTCACCGAAGCCGACCGGGAAGCCGAGCGGGTCATTCGCGAATTGATCGAAAAGCGCTATCCGGAGCACGGAATCATCGGCGAAGAGTTTGGGCGGTCGCGCCCGGATGCCGCCTTGCAATGGATCATCGACCCGATCGATGGCACCCGCGCCTTCATCAGCGGGATCCCCGTCTGGGGCACCCTGATTGGACTGTATGAAAATGGGGTACCTGTTGCCGGCGCCATGGACCAACCGTTCACGCGCGAACGCTATATTTCGGTTGGTGGCGAAGCCCGCCTGTCGGTTGACGGGGGTGCGGGTGAGATTTTGACGACCAAATCGACCAAAAACCTCAAAGACGCCACCTTGATGACCACGTCACCGCATCTGTTCAGCGAAGAGTGGGAACAGGCCTACTTTAAGGTCGAAGAAGAGGTGAAGCTGTTTCGCTATGGCTGCGATTGCTACTCTTATTGTCTGCTCGCCGCTGGGCAGGTGGATCTGGTGATCGAGTCCGGCTTGAATGTCTATGACATTGCCGCACTGATCCCGATTGTCGAGGCCGCCGGTGGCATGGTGACCGATTGGCAAGGCGGCGATGCTTCGCAGGGCGGTGCGATCCTCGCCTGTGCCAATCAGGACATCCACAAAGAGGCTCTTGCGCTGCTGAACGGCTGACGCTTGTTCAGGCCGCCGCCCCTTGCCGCTCGTCGCCCGCCGCTCGCCGCTCGCCACCCGCTATTTGTTGGGGCGGACGCGGGCAGCGCTCTTGTCGGCAAAGGCGGCGAGACGCGCGCGGGCGTCGGGCTGGGTATTGACCACGCCGGCCACCACGGCCTCCGCATAAGCGGCGTCGAGCGCTGACATGTTCTGGACGTGGCTGACCGCCGAGCAGATGGCGAAATTCGACAGCGGCAGATTCTGCGCGGCGCGGCGGGCCAGTTCCATCGCCTTGTCGAAGCTTGATTCCTCGACCATGTATTGCGCCAGTCCGAGGTCCACGGCTTCCTGTCCCTGATAGACCCGCCCGGTGAGCATCATGTCGATCATGCGGGCCTTGCCGACCAGGTCGGATACGCGAATGGTCGCGCCGCCGCCGGTGAACAAGCCGCGCTGACCCTCTGGCAAGCCAAAATAGGCGGTTTGGTCCATCACACGTATGTGGGCAGAGCTGGCAAGCTCCAGGCCACCGCCGACAACCGCGCCCTGGAGGGCTGCAATAATTGGTACGCCGCCATATTCCATCTTGTTGAAGGCTTCGTGCCAGCGCAGACACACATGCATGAAGTCTGCAGGGCTGCGGTCTTCGTCATGGTGTTCGATCAAATCCAGTCCGGCGCAGAAATGGTCGCCGGCGCCCGCCAAGACGACCGCCTGAACCCCGGCACGCGGTGCTGCGGAGAAGAAGTCGACGAGTTCTTCGATGGTGGCGATGTCCAGCGCGTTGCGCTTGTTGGGGCGGTTCAGGGTCACCACCCAGACGCCGTCATCCTGGGGATCAACGGAAAGGTTTTGGAACCGGGTTGGGTCGATTTTCAATGCCATGATAGTCCGTCGTCCTCTGCTTTTTCATTGCAATGTCAAATCAGCGCTTTATTTGACGGCCGGGATAATTTCAATGACGAATTTTCTGCAGCGATCCAAAGTCGCGCTGTCGCATATGCGCGCTTGCAAATGTGTGGGCGCTTGGACAAATTGATTTCGGTCTGCGTCAGCTTGCAGCATTGACGACAGGGCGCGGCAAACGCCAAGTGCCGCGCGCAACAAGCCGTTTTGGAGACGATTTTCATGGCCCTGATTTCCCCCTCTCACAGACTCCGCCGCACGCCGTTTTCCGATGGCGTCGAAGCCGCCGGTGTGAAGGCCTATACCGTCTACAACCGGATGCTGCTGCCGACGGTTTTTCGCTCGGTCGAAGAGGATTATCACCATCTGAAGTCGGCCGTTCAGGTCTGGGATGTGTCCTGTGAGCGCCAGGTCGAGGTTCGCGGACCGGACGCCGGTCGTCTGATCCAGTTGCTGACCCCGCGTGACCTGCGGGCAATGCTGCCGGGCCAATGCTATTATATGCCGATCGTCGACGAGACAGGCGGCATGTTGAACGACCCGGTGGTCGTCAAGCTGGCTGAAGACCGTTGGTGGATTTCGATTGCCGACAGCGACCTGCTCTACTGGGTCAAGGGGCTGGCCTATGGTTACCGTCTCGACGTGCTGGTTGACGAGCCGGACGTGTCACCGCTGGCGGTTCAGGGACCGCGCTCTGATGATCTGATGGCGGCGGTTTTTGGCGACAAGGTGCGCGACATCCGCTTTTTCCGCTACATGCAGTTGGAATTCCAGGGGCGCTATTTGGTCGTTGCCCGGTCCGGCTACTCAAAACAAGGCGGATTTGAAATCTATGTCGAGGGCAGCGACATCGGCATGCCGCTTTGGAATGCCCTCATGGAAGCCGGCAAGGACATGGATGTGCATGCCGGCTGCCCCAACGGCATTGAACGGGTCGAAGGCGGTCTATTGTCCTATGGCAATGACATGACCGACGACAACACGCCGCATGAATGTGGCCTCGGCAAATTCTGCAGCACGACAACGGCGATTGGCTGTATTGGCCGCGACGCCCTGCTGCGCGTTGCCAAGGAAGGGCCGGTGAAACAGGTGCGCGCGATTGATATCGAGGGCGACAGGGTGCCGGTGTGCGACCGTCAGTGGACGGTCACGGCGAACGATCAGAAGGTTGGTGTCGTCTCTTCCGCCGCCTGGTCGCCGGATTTCAACACCAACGTGGCCATTGGCATGGTGCGCATGACCCATTGGGATGACGGCACTAAGGTCACCGTCCACACCCATGAAGGTCCGCGCAATGCAACGGTGCGCGAGGCATTCTGGGCTTAAACAGAGAGCTTCAAGAGCTAGACTTCGGTTCCGGGGACAAAGGCATCAAAGGCCGCGAGAAACTGTTCGCGGTAGATGTCGCGTTCGTGCAGGATTTCATGCTTGCTGCCTGAAATGGTCAGGAAAGCACCTGACCGCATCTGGCGGCCGAAGAGTTCTACGGCCATCGGCGATACGATGGGGTCGTTGCCGGCAGAGATCATCAAAGTCGGAATGCCAATGGCGTTGGAATATCCGGGGGCATTCACCCGCGCCATGGCGCGACAGGCGGCAAAAACCCAGGCAATGGTTGGATAGCTGACCTGCAGATCTTCGTGGGTTTCGACGATCCGGCGATTGCGCTCAAACCGTGCCGTGTCCGATGTCAGTTTGTTGGACAGGAACTGGCGCTGATTTTCCGGGCTGCGGTCCCGGGCCAGATTCAGCCGTCCCAGACCGAAGAAGGTCAACGCGCCCAATATGCTCTGCAACCGCGATTGCCGGATCGGCAGGCTGTTGAGGGCCAGCAGAGGGGCCGCCAAAACCATACGACGGATGCGGTTGGTCAGGGCTGGTGCCGCCATCAAGGCGACAAGTCCACCAGTCGAATGCCCCATGATATAATGTGGTGGCTTGCAGTCTGGCAGGGCGATCTCGGTGAGCACTGTCTCCAGATCGGTCAGATACTGGTTGAAATTCTCCACATGGCCCTTGCGACGGTCGCGCAGCAGGCGGCTGGAACCGCCCTGCCCGCGCCAATCGAAGGTCAGAACGCCAAATCCACGATGCCGCAGGTCTTCGATCGTCTCGAAATATTTCTCGATGCATTCCGTGCGACCATGCAGAATTACAACGGTGCCTTTGGACGGATGGATATGCGGTTCCCAGCGGGCGTAGCGGATTTTGATATCGTCAGGGGTTACCACAATGCCCGACTTGGTCCCCTCGGGAATTGGATTTCCAGGGGTTGCGAACAGATATTCGTCTGTTGGGGAATCTTCTTCGGACATGACCGCCCTGCTACCCGCTTGCGCGACGTTGCTCAAGCAAAATCATTGGGAGCAGGTCGTGAACGGCGACTTGAACTGCCAATTTACCTACCCATATTGATGGCGCAGAGGCCCTCACCGGCTCTGTAGCGATTTGCAGCATTGTCCGATTGGAAATGTAGAACCGCTGAAAATCAGTCATCGCTCAAAAGAGGATAACAAGATGAGACACGTAGATTTTAGCCCGCTTTACAGATCAACCGTTGGTTTTGACCGCCTGTTCAACCTGCTCGACTCGATGGGTCAGCCAGAACAGTCCGCCCCCGCCTATCCGCCCTACAACATTGAAAGAACTGGTGAAAACACTTACCGCATTTCAATGGCGGTCGCCGGCTTTGGCGAAGACGATCTGGAGCTTGAGGCGAAGGAAAACACCCTTCTGGTGAAGGGAAATCAGCAGAAAAAAGACGAAGATGAAGGCGAGATGCTGTTCCGTGGCATCGCCGCGCGCAACTTTGAGCGCCGCTTCCAGCTCGCTGATCATGTTGAAGTCCGCAACGCCCATTTGGAAAATGGCCTGTTGCACATCGAATTGGTGCGGGAGATCCCGGAAGCCATGAATACCCGTAAAATCGAAATTTCCGGCAATGGCGCCCGCCAGATCGAAGGAAAGTCCGCAAAAAAGAAATAATAATCCACAGCAGCTGCAGGGACATCAAACGGGTCGCTGCAGCTTGAGATTTGATCTTTAAAGCCCGGTATCGGCCAATGCCCCGATATCGGGCTTTTTCTTGCAAAAATTCGCACATATGCAACCAAATCGACCGCGTTTTGCCGCTTTGGCGCCCCCTGAGGTCCCATCACCTCACCAGATGCAGGCTGGCTTCTGCCACTAACGCATAATAGGACAGTCTTGCTTACCCATCTTGAATTTCCTGACATTCTCGTTTAGACCATGCCCAGCGTCCGGGACTTTCCGGAAACCCTTCGTGCTGTAAAAGTGGCACGAGCACAAACAAACATGGCAGATAAGTGCGGCATCGCGCGTAGGTGATGCAGAGTATTTCTTGTGCCAAGTGATATTCGAAAGCCAAGAAGGCGTCTTCTGGTCCGAATTGTAAGGAGAGCATGATGACCAACACACATAATCTGTTTGATGGGCTAAATCCGCAATCTACCTCCGCCAATTCGAAAAAACCGCGCAACGCGGCGGAGGGTCTTTACGATCCGCGCAACGAGCATGACGCCTGTGGTCTGGGTTTTGTCGCCAATTTGAAGGGCAAGAAGTCCCATCAGATCATCAAGGACGGCATTCGGATTCTGGAAAATCTGGAACATCGCGGCGCTACCGGTGCAGATCCTCTGATGGGCGATGGTGCCGGCATGTTGGTGCAGATTCCGCACGGCTTCTTTGCCCGCGAATGCAGCAAATTGGGCTTTGAACTGCCGGCCGAAGGGGACTACGGCATCGGTTATTTCTTCACACCTCACGACGCCGATCAACTGGCCAAAGTGAAGGCCATTGTCGAAGAAGCGGCTAACGCCGAAGGGCCAAAGGTCATTGGATGGCGCGCCGTTCCTGTCGATAATGCAGGCCTGTCTCAGGACCCTGAAATCATGGCTGCTGAGCCTGGTCACTGGCAGTGTTTCTTTGGCCGTCCTGACGGTCTGAGCGATGACGAATACGAGCGCCGTCTCTATGTCCTGCGCCGCGTTATCACCAATACGATTGCCGGCAATGAAGAAGTTTCGGAAGACTTCTACGCCGTCTCCCTGTCGTCCCGCACGGTCATCTATAAGGGCATGTTCCTGGCTGACCAGCTTGGGCCATATTACGCCGACCTGCGCGACGAGACATTTGAATCGGCGCTGGCATTGGTTCACCAGCGCTTCTCGACCAACACCTTCCCGTCCTGGAAGCTGGCCCACCCGTACCGCATGGTCGCCCATAATGGTGAGATCAACACGGTGCGCGGCAACAACAACTGGATGGCCGCGCGTCAGGCCACGCTGGCTTCGCCGGAGTTTGGCACCGACATCGAAAAGCTCTGGCCAATCTCTGCCGCGGGTCAGTCCGACACCGCCTGTTTCGACAACGCCCTGGAGCTGCTCTATCAGGGCGGCTATTCCCTGCCCCATGCCATGATGATGCTGATCCCGGAAGCCTGGGCCGGCAATCCGCTGATGGATGAAGAGCGCCGTTCCTTCTACGAATATCATGCCGCGATGATGGAGCCATGGGATGGCCCCGCTGCTGTGGCCTTCACCGATGGTCGCCAGATTGGCGCCACGCTTGATCGTAACGGTCTGCGCCCTGCCCGCTATTTTGTGCTCGATGATGACACGGTTGTTCTTGCCTCCGAGGCCGGTACCTTGCCGTTCGATGAAAGCAAAGTCGTGACAAAATGGCGTTTGCAGCCCGGCAAGATGCTGCTGATCGACCTGGAAAAAGGCGTCATCGTATCCGACGAGGAAATCAAGAACCAACTGGCCTCCGCCAAGCCCTATGACAAGTGGCTGGACGATACACAGATCGTTCTGGAAGAGCTGAAAGGCAAGAAATCTTCGCCGCGCCGCTATACCGGCCAGGATCTGATGGATGGCCAGCAGGCCTTTGGGTACACTCAGGAAGACATCAAGGTTTTGATGACTCCGATGGCGACCACCGGTCAGGAAGCGCTCGGCTCGATGGGCACTGATACACCGATATGGGCCATGTCGAACAAGGCGAAACTGCTCTACACCTATTTCAAACAGAATTTCGCCCAGGTGACGAACCCGCCGATCGACCCGATCCGTGAAGAATCGGTGATGAGCCTGATCTCCTTCATCGGACCACGTCCCAACCTGTTTGATCACTCGCACCAGTCGAACGAAAAGCGTCTTGAAGTACGCCAGCCTATTCTGCGCAACTCGGACCTGCAGAAGATCCGTGACATCAGCGATATCGGCGACAATCAGTTCGTTTCGCGTGTTCTCGACATCACCTATGACGCCGAACAGGGTCCGGAAGGCATGAAAGAGTGCCTCGATCGCCTCTGCGCCAAAGCGGAAAAATCCGTCAATGGTGGCGACAACATCATCATTTTGTCGGACCGTCAGTTCAGCTCGGCCCGCGTTGCCGTGCCAGCCCTGCTGGCAACAGCTGCCGTGCATCACCACCTGATCCGCCGTGGCCTGCGCACATCGGTTGGCCTGGTTGTGGAATCAGCCGAACCGCGTGAAGTGCACCACTTTGCAGCGCTTGCGGGCTATGGCGCGGAAGCCGTGAACCCCTATCTGGCCTTTGAAACTCTGGCCGAAATGCACGCTGCCGGTTACTTCCCCAAGGAAGTCGACGAGAAGGAAGTGGTTCAGCGCTACATCAAATCCATCGACAAAGGCCTGCTGAAGGTCATGTCGAAAATGGGCATCTCGACCTACCAGTCCTATTGCGGCGCCCAGATCTTTGACGCCGTGGGCCTTTCCAGCGCCTTCGTCGACAAGTATTTCGTTGGCACTGCGACCACGATCGAAGGCATCGGCCTTGAGGAAATCGCCAAGGAAACCTTTGAGCGTCACCGCGCNGCCTATGGCGATGTGCCCGTATTGCGCAACGCACTCGATGTCGGCGGCGACTACGCCCTGCGTCAGCGCGGTGAAGCCCATGCATGGACCTCCGACGAGGTGACCAACCTGCAGCACGCTGTGCGCGGCAACAGCCAGGACAATTACCGGGCCTTTGCCAAGTCGATCAATGAGCAGTCAGAAAACCTGCTGACCATTCGTGGCCTGTTCCGCCTGCGCCCGGCAGAAGAAACCGGCCGCAAGCCGATCGATATTGATCAGGTCGAACCGGCTTCCGAAATCGTCAAGCGTTTCGCCACCGGCGCCATGTCCTATGGGTCGATTTCGGCGGAAGCCCACGAAAATCTGGCGATTGCAATGAACCGCATTGGTGGTCGCTCCAACACCGGTGAAGGCGGCGAGGAAATCGAACGCTTTACCCCAATGCGCAACGGCGACAGCAAGCGCTCCGCCATCAAGCAGGTGGCCTCCGGCCGGTTTGGCGTGACAACCGAATATCTCGTCAATTCCGACATGATTCAGATCAAGATGGCTCAGGGCGCCAAGCCCGGCGAGGGCGGTCAGTTGCCGGGTCACAAGGTTGACGCGGTGATCGCCAAAGTCCGCCACTCGACACCCGGCGTGGGTCTGATCTCACCGCCACCGCACCACGACATCTATTCGATCGAAGACCTGGCGCAGCTGATCTACGATCTGAAAAACGTCAATCCGACTTCCGACATTTCGGTCAAGCTGGTCTCCGAGGTCGGCGTCGGTACGGTTGCTGCCGGCGTGGCCAAGGCGCGTGCTGACCACGTGACCATTTCCGGCATGGAAGGCGGCACTGGCGCGAGCCCGCTGACGTCGATCAAGCATGCCGGTTCGCCCTGGGAAATGGGACTGGCGGAAACCCACCAGACCCTGTTGAAGAACAAGCTGCGTTCGCGCATCGCTGTTCAGGTCGATGGCGGCCTGCGCACCGGCCGTGACGTGGTCGTGGGCGCCCTGCTGGGTGCCGATGAGTTCGGTTTTGCCACCGCACCACTGGTCGCTTCCGGCTGTATCATGATGCGCAAGTGTCATCTCAACACCTGCCCGGTCGGCGTCGCCACTCAGGACCCGGTCCTGCGCAAGCGCTTCAACGGCAAACCTGAACATGTGATCAACTACTTCTTCTTCGTTGCNGAAGAGGTGCGCGAACTGATGGCCGAGCTGGGCTTTGCCACCTTCAACGAGATGATCGGCCAGCTCGATGTTCTCGATCGCGACAAGGCAATCAACCACTGGAAGGCCAAGGGCCTCGACTTCAGTGGTCTGTTCTTCGATCCGGACATGGGGCCGGATGTGCCGATCTACAACAACGAAGATCAGGTTCATCACATCCACGACATTCTTGACCGCAAGCTGATCGAACTGGCCAAGCCAGCCCTCAACAACCGCGAGCCGGTCAAGCTGGATCTGGAAATCTCCAATGTGAACCGCTCCGCCGGTGCCATGTTGTCGGGCGAAGTAGCCCGCCGGTATGGCCATGGCGGACTGCCCGAAGACACCATTCACATTAAACTGACGGGCACGACCGGCCAGGCCTTTGGTGCCTGGGTGGCGCGTGGAGTCACGCTTGAAGTGGAAGGCGAGGCTAACGACTATGTCGGCAAGGGCCTGTCAGGCGGCAAGCTGATCGTCTATCCGCCGAAGGAAGCGACACAGATTGAAGCGACCAAGTCCATCATTGCCGGTAACACGGTTCTGTATGGTGCGATCGAGGGCGAATGTTACTTCTGTGGTGTCGCGGGCGAACGTTTCGCGGTCCGCAATTCCGGCGCTATCGCCGTCGTCGAAGGCGTTGGTGACCACGGCTGTGAATACATGACCGGTGGTGTCGTGGCGGTCCTTGGCCATACCGGCCGCAACTTCGCTGCGGGCATGTCGGGTGGCATCGCCTATGTGCTGGACGAAGACGGTACCTTTGCCAACCGCTGTAACCTGGCGATGGTGGAGCTGGAACCGGTTCCAGAAGAAGACGATCTGATGGAATCGGAACATCACCATGGCGGTGATATCGAGCATCATGGGCGCGTCGACGTTTCTTCGGACATGACCCGTCATGACGATGAGCGTTTGCGCCAGTTGATCGAGAACCACCAGCAATATACCGACTCCGAACGGGCTGCCGAAATTCTCGCCAACTGGGATGAGTTCCGGCCGAAATTCGTCAAGGTCATGCCGACCGAATACCGCCGGGCACTTGCTGAAATCGAAGCGGCCCAGAATGCCGCCGGCGTCGCAGCCGAATAAATTGAATTTGGGCGCCCTGGCTTGCAGCCGGGCGACGCCGACTGAGGAGTATAGACATGGGTAAGGTGACAGGTTTCCTGGAAATCGACCGGCAGGACAGAAAATACCGTCCCGCATCCGATCGGATCCGCAACTACAAAGAGTTCATCATTCCTTTGCCGGAAGCCACTTTGCAGGATCAGGCAAGCCGCTGCATGGATTGTGGCATCCCCTTCTGTCACGACGTGAAAGGGCTGAAGGGCTGTCCGGTCAACAACCAGATTCCAGACTGGAATGACCTGGTCTATCGCGGCGAGTGGGAACAGGCTTCGATGAACCTGCACTCAACCAACAACTTCCCGGAATTTACCGGCCGTATCTGCCCGGCTCCCTGTGAAGCATCCTGCACGCTGAACATGATTGACAGCCCGGTTACGATCAAATCCATCGAATGCGCGATTGTCGACAAGGCTTGGGAAAACGGTTGGATTACACCGCAGGTGCCTGACCGTGAAACCGGCAAGACCGTTGCGATCGTCGGCTCCGGCCCCGCCGGCATGGCTGCAGCACAGCAATTGGCCCGTGCCGGTCACGAAGTACATCTGTATGAAAAGAACCAGAAGATCGGTGGTCTGCTGCGCTATGGCATTCCTGACTTCAAGATGGAAAAGAGCCATATTGACCGCCGCGCCGAACAGATGAAGGCCGAGGGCGTCATCATGCATACCGGCGTTCATGTCGGCCATGACATCACAATTGACGAGTTGGTCGACAAACACGACGCGGTAATCCTGTCCGGCGGTGCCGAGAAGCCGCGCGATCTGCCGATCGAAGGACGGGATCTCAATGGCATCCACTTCGCCATGGACTTCTTGCCCCAGCAGAACCGTCGCAATGGCGGCGAAGACAACGGCAATGTCGAGCCGATCCTGGCTGGCGGCAAACATGTCGTGGTCATCGGCGGCGGTGATACAGGTTCCGACTGCATCGGTACGTCGATCCGCCAGGGCGCTCTGTCCGTGACCCAGTTGGAGATCATGCCATCGCCTCCTGAAAAAGAGGACAAGCTGATGACATGGCCGAACTGGCCGCTGAAGATGCGCACCTCTTCTTCGCAGGAAGAAGGCGCCGACCGCGAGTTCTCCGTTCTGACACAGCAGTTTGAAGGCGAAGACGGTCAGGTCAAACGCCTGCAATGCGTCAAAGTGGACGAGAAATTCCAGCCGATCGAAGGCAGCGAATTTGACCTGAAGGCCGATCTGGTGCTGCTCGCCATGGGTTTTGTGTCCCCGGTGACCGAGGGCATGCTGGAGCAGTTGGGTGTCGACCTTGATCCGCGCCAGAACGTTCTGGCGGACACCAATGCCTATAAGACCAGCCATGACAAAGTCTGGACTGCAGGCGACATGCGCCGCGGCCAGTCCCTGGTGGTCTGGGCGATCCGCGAAGGCCGTCAATGCGCCCACGCGGTTGATAAGGCTCTGATGGGGTCAACCGTGCTGCCGCGCTAAACGCGCTTCCTGCACATCAAACGAGCCCACCTGCCGAAAGGCATGTGGGCTTTTTTGTTTTTTATGGGCTGGTTAGTTCTGCAGCGCGGCGGCTTGTTCCAAGGTCCGTTCAAGACTGGACGTCTCTGGCAACAAGGGCTCGCTTGGCGCCTGTGGCTGGGCCACTGAAACCGGGCGGATCGGTCGAACGGTTTCGTCCTGTGGCGGCCAGGAAAAATTGTCGACCCTGCCCGATACCGCAATGGCGGCTTCTGTTGGCTGATCCGCCACAGCGGGTACCGCAACGAGCTGGGCTGGCCCATTCGACAAGTCGATTTTCTCACCGGCCAGAACATCGCCGCCATCAGCGGCTGGGTCGTTCAAGCGCACGACAATCGTTTTGCCGGTCTTGGCGGGATCATAGTCGGGAGACTTGATGGATATGGTGCCTGCATCGAATCCAGTTCCAGCAAGCGCCCCCGGTCCACCGAAATCGGCACCGAATAAACGCCGAATGGCGCCTTCGACATAGTAAGACAAACGCCGCTTACCGGCGCGTGTCAGGTTGATACCATCCTTGGAGCGCAGCAGAACGATCTGACCGTTGATATCGGGGCCGGAGCGCGAATAATTGCCTTCAGCATCGCTGAAACCGTCCCAGACGTCGAAAAACTGCCCGCGGAGACCAGTAGCCGCTTTGCCGTAGATCTCGTTGAAGGCCAGGAAATCTTTGGTCATCGACTTGAACCGTACCGGCGGCAGCCCGACCCAGGCATAGTTGATGCCCGTGTCTTTCAACGCCTTACCAAGGTTGTTCACCCGCTCGGTATAGGCCGCGGTCCATTCAGGCGTTTGCTTTTTCAACCGTTGGCCATCGACACGGATTTGCTGGCGATCGTTTGAACCCAACATGGCAACGATGTAGCTCGGCTTATATTCGTCGACCAAAGGTTGCAGATCCACCGACCAATCGACGATATCTGTGCGCACAAAGCCCGACAGGCCTTTGGTCTTGTTGACAACCCTAAGATTGGGTACCTGGGCCAGTGCTGTGGTCAGACCATCAGCAAGGCCGCTGGCGAAGAAGTCACCAACCACCAAAATGACCTTGGCGTCTTCGCTTTTGGGCAGGATCTCGACTGCAGCTGCCTTGCGCGCAGTACTGGAAGCGCGGCTCTTTTTGCCTCGCTGGGATCGGTTTTTGGCGGTGACTTTCTTTTTGGCCGTCTTCTTTTTGCCAAACAGAATGCTGAACAGGCTGCGGCGTTTCTTGGGCTGCGCACTTTGCGCATGCGCCGGCGCAACACCATAGAGGCCCGTCAAGGCCGAGCCTGGGGTGACCGCCGGCAATCCCAATATCGCAATCAGGTGAACAAACGTCACCGCAATGGCAAGTTGACGAACACGGTACACTTCTAGTCGCTCCTACCGGCAGACCGTTCCCAATACTCTCATTGAGACCTTAGCTTCTTTTTCGCAAACGGGCCAGAAAACCTGGCGATTCAAATCCTGTAGGGTTAAGGCCCATCTGGATTTGCGCCCGCCGAATGGCGGCTCTCGTCCCGCTGCCAATATTCCCATCGATGTCCTTGTCATACAAGCCCATGGCCCGCAAAAGACGCTGCAATTCCTTGCGCTGAGCCAGCGGCAATTTGGGATACGGACGGGGAATGGCGTGGATCAGTTCCCCGGCACCGCCGATCTGATCCGCCAGATGGCCAACCGCCAGGGCATATTTGTTGGAATTGTTATACCGCTTCAAGACAAAGAAGTTGCGCAGCATCAGGAAAGCTGGGCCTGACTTGCCAGCCGGGAACATCAGCACGGCACGATCATTCGATGGCGGGAATTTGCGCCCGGCCACGCGTTTGATGCCCAGCTTGGCCCAAGAGTTCAGGTTGCGGGTTTTTCCGGCCTGACTGCGCACGCTCTTCGGCACCCGCACCTCATAACCCCAGGTACGGCCAGGACGCCAGCCATTGCGTTTGAGCAGATTGGCGGCCGTTGCCATCGCGTCCGGAATGGAGTTCCAGATGTCCTTTTTCCCATCCTTATCAATATCTTGACCAAAGGCGAGATAGCTGGATGGGATAAATTGGGTATGGCCCATGGCACCGGCCCAGGAGCCGCGCAGTTGATCCACGCCGATCTGGCCGCTCTGCAGGATTTTCAATGCCGATATCAACTGACTGCGCGCAAATTTGCGTCGGCGGCGATCGGCATAGGCCAGGGTCGACAGCGAACGTACAATGCTGCGTAGAGAACGCGGACGCTTCATCGCCTCACCATAGGTCGACTCCATCGACCAGATGGCCAGGATGATGTTCGGACTGACGCCATATTGGCGCTCAATGAGGTTGAGCCAGCGGGCCCATTTCTTCTTTTCCTGCTGGCCACGTTCGACCGAGGTTTCGTTCACACGGCTGTCGAAATACATCCACAGTTTTTGGCGGAATTCGGGCTGGTAACGCGCCAACTCAAGCACTTCGGGATCCGGCTTATCGATGCCGCGAAACGCCTTGTTGAAGGTGCTTTTTCTGATCCCCTTGCGTTGAGAATAGGCGGCAAAATCACGTTTCCACTTGCGAAATCCTGCATCGGCGTATGCCTGCGGGCTGACAAGTGACACAAACAAAGGCGCAACAATTGTTGCAATAACAATCAGTATCAAAGAGCGGAGCAAGCGTCGTTTCATGGGCAGCCTCACAGGGAATCCGGGCAATTGTGATGCCTTGTCATAGGTTGTTCCTGTTAACTTGCGGTTAACCATGTTTCATGCCCACTGGATCACGATTCTTTCTTTGGTCACTTAAGCCTGCCAAAAGTGATCAAAGTTTGAGCATTTGATATAGTTGATCGAAATCGATCGCGTGCGAATCAACAGGTGGGGGTGGCACTTGTCCTATTCTTCTCAAAACCGTCCGGTCCGCAAGGCGGTGTTTCCCGTTGCCGGTCTCGGCACCCGCTTTCTGCCGGCGTCCAAGTCGGTTCCCAAGGAAATGCTGACCGTCGTTGATATGCCGGTCATCCAGTATGCGGTAAATGAGGCTCGCGAGGCGGGAATCGAGCATTTTGTCTTCGTTACCGGGCGCAACAAGGGGGTCATCGAGGATTATTTCGACGTTCAGCCCGAATTGCGCGCGACTTTGAAGGCACGCAACAAGGCAGACATGTTGGAAGTTCTGGCCGACAGCCAACCTGAGGCTGGACGCACCAGCTTCACCCGTCAGCAGGAACCTCTGGGTCTGGGCCATGCAGTTTGGTGCGCCCGCGATATTGTCGGCGACGAACCGTTTGCGTTGTTGTTACCCGACATGGTGATGAAATCGGACAAATGTGGCTGTCTGAATTCGCTGATGAATGTTTACAATGAAACCGGCGGCAATCTCATCGCGGTTGAAGAATGCGATCCCGAAGAGGTCTCCAATTACGGCGTAATCAAGAAGGGTGCCGAGGTTGCCGGTGGATTTGAGATCCAGGGCATGGTCGAAAAGCCGAAGAAGGAAGACGCGCCGTCCAACCTGTTCATCAATGGCCGCTACATTCTGCAGCCCGAGATTTTCGGTTTGCTCGAAAACCAGGAAACCGGCGCGGGTGGGGAAATTCAGCTGACCGACGCTATGCTGCGCCTCAGCGAAACCCAGCCCTTCCACGGTTGCAAGTTCGATGGATTGAGCTTCGATTGCGGATCAAGGGAAGGCTTTATCGCAGCCAATGTCGCCTTTGCGCTGGACCGGGAAGACACCGGTCCCGTGGTGCGCAAGATCATTCAGGACATGCTGGGGCAGTAGCTCCCCGCCTATTTTTGCAGACGCAGCCCAATCCGTGCCGTCGTTGCATCGTAGCTTGATGCCGCATCTGTGGAGTCCTGGATCTCGTGTCCCAATGTGGCGACGATTGCAGCGGTGCGATTAAGGCGCCATTCAGCGCCAATCTGCGCCTGCAGCAGCTCATCCTGACGCCCGGACCCATCATAGTCCCGCAAGGACGCCAAAACGCTGGCGTTCAAGGACAGGTTTGGTCTCAAATCATGATTGATACCGACGGTCAGCGCATAGGTCACAGAGCCCGCCTCATTGGCGTTTGTCGACCCGGTGAATTCGGTCTGAGCGGTTGTGGTGATCGTGGTCAGGCGCTGCGGTGACCAGTTGATCGACGCATCCACCGTGAATCCATTGAGATCATCAATCGCAGAATCGTCGAATTTTTCGCTGCTGTAGCCCAGCGAAATCTCACCACTGAGTTTGTCGCCCTGATCAAAGGCCACACCACCCCGCAGGGCATAGACGATGCTGTCACGGCGGTTGCCGTTTCGATCAATTTCCTTTGTGTGGTGCCGCGATCCAAGTGACGCTTCAACAAAGGGCTGGAAGGTTTCCGAGACTTCGTAGCCGGCACGCGCTTCGAGTTCGAAGAGCGTATTGGCCCGGTCATCCTGCGAAAGCGACGAGCCATCGCTGATCGATGCGTCCTCATATGTTGCGTGGGTGATCGTGCCACGCAAGCGGCCTGAAGCCCGGCCGGCCTGCTTTTCGATCTCCGCGAAACCGCTCAACCTGTGGACATCGGGATCTTCTGTGACAAACAACGGCGTGGGAACCGACAGGTTGTCGCTTTCCGCGCTTTCGGTGGTCAGATCGTAGGAAGCCCCGAACCGCGTTGTGATGTCGTAACTATGGTCCAGCCGCAGCTCCAAATTGGCGTCGAGAGCAGAAAAGTCCTCCACGTCGCCGTTCAGATAGGTCTGGTAGGACCCACCGATGTCGCCGCGCAGTTCATGCAAAGCCCAATCGCTCTGGCCTGATACGCGCACCTCTGTTTGGGAGAAGGTGGCGTTCGATCCGGTGTTCGAGGCGCTGCCATTTGTTGTTGTACCAATGCTCTGGGTGAGCACGGGAAATAGAGTAAAGGTGCCCAATCGGATGCCCAGAGCATCGTAAGGGGAATCGTCAAGATTGCCGCCTCCGCCCTGAACGGGACCGACCCGCTGATTGGCCAAAGGTGACACCGATCCATCTGGCTGAATGATGCCCACCTGGCCGGTCGCACGCGCCCGTTGATTGCCATCGTCATCGGACGAATCGAGAGTGTTCCTCTGCGACCTGTCGGCCGTCAGAACATCGTCTTCGGGCGCAAAATCGTCGAGATTGTCGTCGTCTTCACCGTTGACCGAGGTCGAAAATTGGATATCGGCTGGAGTCGTGAGATCACTGTCGGCCCCGACGCTGCCATCGTCGGATACTTGACCATCTCCGCTCGTCTGCTGCGCCCAGGCATGGGGCGACACCATCGCCGTGCCGGACAGCAACAGCGTGGCCGCAAAGACAGACCAGGTGAATTTGCTCGATGACACCATAATCGACGGAAAGCTTTCCTCGGAATCCTACCAATCAGCGGATTCGGGTCTCAAAGGCCTGAAAGTGGCACGTCTTTCGCCGTATGCCGCTGCTTACCAAAATGTAAACGGACGTGGTTAATGCTTTCTTTCTTTTTTTGGCGTGTAAGGGCGCAAATTTACGTTCACCTTTGACAGCAATTGCGATACGACACCGCCATGAGTAGCGAACTAGACACGTCCCAGATCCTTCAGTCTGCCAAACGGACTCTGGAAATCGAGAGCGCCGGCATGTCGGCGCTTGCCAAGGCATTCGACAACGGGCTCGCCGGCCCGTTCAGCGACGCTATTGCAACATTCCGCGATATTCAGGGGCGCGTTATCGTCACCGGTGTCGGCAAAAGCGGCCATATCGCAACGAAGATTGCGGCAACGCTCGCCTCGACCGGGACACCAGCATTTTTCGTGCACTCAACCGAAGCCAATCACGGCGATTTGGGCATGATCGCCCGCGACGACGCGATCCTCGCCATCTCCTGGTCTGGAGAGACCACTGAATTGCGCGGGACCCTGGACTACTCAAAACGGTTCTCCATTCCGCTGGTGGCGCTGACGGCTGATCCAAATTCCACGCTGGCGCAGCACGCCGATGTGGTGTTGACGCTGCCGCGCGAGAAAGA
>JABSRX010000348.1 GCA_013214695.1 Rhizobiaceae bacterium
AACACACACATCAATAACCAAAGCGAAACAAGAACACGACAAAGCAAAGGAAATAATCAATATAAGGGTTTTAACATGCTCATCGTACTCTGACTTTCTCACAACTCGGTTTTCGAGAATGTTGGCTGAATAGCCTATTCTTTATCGAGAATGTTGGCTGAATAGCCTATTCTTTATTCCTTAGTCCGGTCACCATCCAGGATTACAAAAACACAGCAACCGACAACAATTAACAACACACAGCACCAAACAATAAACCAACAACAAACAAGCGACAAACAAATAACAATGAAGAAAAGTTGAACAATTACAAAACAAAGCAAATGAAATGCTTACCTTAACAACAATCCATAACAAGCCGCAACGAACAACATCAAACAACAAACAAACAACAAATAAATGAACAACAATTGTTTCCGAGAATGTTGGCTTATAGCATATTCTCTATTCCTTACCCGGTCGTAGAAATGTTTCTACAACTACAACAAATCACAACAGCCCACAACAACAATTCCCAGTACGTACAAAAAGGAAACATCAACTACAACACACTACAACAACCCACAACAAATCGCAACAACCATTAAACAACAAACCAACAAAACAACAACAAGCAAACAACAATAAACAAAAACGAAACAATAACAAAAACAAAACAAGTGCTTACCTTATCAACAATCCACAACAAGCCACAACAAACACAATCAAACAACAGACAAACAACAAACATGCAATAAGCAAACAACAATTGTTTTCGAGAATGTTGGCTTATAGCCTATTCTCTATTCCTTTGCAAGTCGTGCGGCGAAGCCAATGAAATACAATACAAGAAAGAAACAATACAAACAAAACTATTACAACAACAAGCAACAACAAACAATAAGAAACTGCAACCAAACCACAACAACCAACAACAACAAATCACAACAAACAACAAACCAACAACAAACAAACAACACACACACATCAATAACCAAAGCGAAACAAGAACACGATGAAGCAAAGGAAATGTTCAATATAATAGCTTTAACATGCTCATCATACTCTGACTTTCTTACAACTCGGTTTTTCGAATCCTGATGATGTTTCCGAGAATGTTTACTGAATAGCCTATTCGAGAATGTTTGCTAAATAGCCTATTCTTTATCCCTTAGCCCGGCATAAAAAACTATGCCATCCAAATACCATACACGAAAGAAACAATACAAACAACACTACAACAACAAACCACAACACTGCAGTTCCCTACCCCTTCAAAACGAAACAAACAAAACCAAACGCGACAGAATCATAATTGGAAACAAACAAATACAAATACAGAGTGTTCGGAAATAAGATTTCCGAGAATGTTGGCTTATAGCCTATTCTCTATTCCTTTGCGGGTCGTAAAAAATCCAAGCCATTCAAATACCATACAAGAAAGAAACAATACAAACGAAACAACAACAACAACAAACAACAATAAATTACAACAAACCACAACAACCCGCAACAAACTACAACAATCCATAACAAACAACATCAAGTAACAAACCAACTACAAACATTCTTATTTGCGAAGCGCTATGATTAAATCATAATATTTACTTTCTTTTACTTTCTTTTGCTGGCCGGGGAACCTAATACAACTAATTTTAGAAAGGATTTTATTGGGATATCGGGAAATGGAATCAATCCGGCTGTATCTCCTATGACCGGTGCAGAACCGCAAAGTTGAACAAAGTGGTTGCTACCCACCCTGTCAATGGCCCGCTCTCCTAACGAAATACAATGTACACATTGTTAGCGGTGAAGTTGCTACCCACCCTCAACTTTTCTGCCCTCAACTTCCGCCCTGGCCTCCCCACAGCA
>JABSRX010000349.1 GCA_013214695.1 Rhizobiaceae bacterium
CCCGGAATTCCTTGGAGGGTCCAGAAATCGGGATTTGCGTCACGACCTCGGGCGATGGGTCGATCTTTGTGTCGTTCGTGTGTGTGTGTGTGTGTGTGTGTGTTTATTTCCTACACGTCGTTCCCACACAAGAACAAGGGACGTGTGGCACACTCGTCAATCACGATCACCACGGACAATAATCGGCATACATGTCCTCTTCCTCCCAACGGGCGTTTCGAGCGTCCATTTGCTCATAGCTTAAAAGCTCCTCCTGGTCAGGCATCCATGGCCAACCCTTTCGCACGATTGCGTCAGCAGTTGCCATCTCCCAGACAGCTCGGAGCTCAAAGTTCACGGTTGGAAAGTCACAGGACCGGGCCTCCTCGATGACCGTTTCCCAGAGAGCCCGGAATTCCTTGGAGGGTCCAGAAATCGGGATTTGCGTCACGATCTCGGGCGATGGGTCGATCTTTGTGTCGTTCTTTGAACTAGAGTTGCTCCACGATAGGTGGGGCGGCTGCACCGATTCAACGACGGGCGGTGCGGCCTGCTGCGACCTCACGTTCTTCCATGGAGTACTTGGAAGAGAACGCTGCGCAGCCGGAAGTTTGTCTTCTAGTGAGCTTGTATTCTTTTCCAAACGGTCCTTGGGGGGTCGCGAGGGGCGGCGAGCGTCATCACCAGAGACGACGCTTTCGACAGCATCCGGAGGCGGATGAGTCACAGAAGAGACAACCGCGTGAGAATCCACGGCCTGGAGCGACCGCGGCGGAGCAGTCGGGCCAGATTCGGCAATATCCGGAGGTGGATGTGCCACAGAAGAGACAACCGCGTGAGAATCCACGGCTTGAGGCGACGGCGGCGGAGCAGTCAGCCGTGCTACGACAATATCCGAAGGCGGACTTGCCACAGCTTGAGGCGACCGCGGCGGAGCGGTCGGGCGTACTTCGACAAAATCCGAAGGCGTACTTGCCACAAAAGAGACGGCCGCACGAGGGTCTGCGACTTGGGATGACTGCAGCGGAGCAGTCGGAAGAGGCCTTGCCACAGGGGGTGAAGACACAGCCGCGGCGTAAGAGCGCACAGCTTGCGGCGATGGAGGTGGCCGCTGCGGAAGGGTAGGGATGAGCTCCAACTCCTCCACGTACGGGTGAAGACGGCCGGCCTTCGGGAGCAAGGTCGCCTTGAAGAGGGCCCCAGGCGGGATCTGGCGGAGTCCTACCGCCTTGTGCACGAGAGGCGGGCGCGATATGGCAACCCATTGGTGGCCGGGTCCAGGCGACTTGAACCGACAAAGTCCTCGGAACGTGCCGTCGTACTCCAGAGTGACATCCTTGTGAGTAACGACAGAGTTGCTCACGGGATGAGGTGGTGCGAAGGCTTCAGCCCCCAACGCTGGCTTCGGGTCCAGCGGCTCCGAGTGCGCGACGGCGAGGGTGGATGATAGATGAGCTGCCACCACCAGCAGCTGGGCTTTATTTGCGGGGACGAGCTCTTGGGTGTAGATATTCAGTACTTGCCCCAATAGTTGCAGTGCAGTAATCATCGCCAACAGAGTGATGATTAATACGAAGTATGATCGGTGAGGAAGTCCATTTCGTCGCTCGTTGCTCTCCAGTGTGATGGTGCGTTCCTTTCTCCTCCGCGGAGCGCCCCCAACTGACGAGCGAGCCGTCGCCAAAAAGGGCAGGAAGAGCGAGATTGCGAAGTCGGTGGGCAGGAAGAGCGAGTGCCGCGCTCGCGCCAAAGCCAACACGCGTCTCAAAATACTCGGCGGGCTACGGGGCTAGCCCCCGCAACCCCCGAATCCGTCCTCGAATTTCTAAGCCAAAGAATGGAATTTCGTTCAAGAGCCTGTGTGTGT
>JABSRX010000350.1 GCA_013214695.1 Rhizobiaceae bacterium
GTCAGGTCCAGGTCGGGTCCAGGTCCAGATCCTGGCCAGGTCCAGGTCCAGGTCAGGTCCAGGTCGGGTCCAGGTCGGGTCCAGGTCCAGATCCTGGCCAGGATCCGGAAAACGGCTGTTTTCCTTGCCCAAAACCTGTCCAGAACCGGTCCAGATCCTGAGCTAAAAAGACCCCTCTCAGACCAATAAAATCGACTTTATTTCAAAAAAAACACCGTTTTTTTCAGGAAATCGACCTCCCGAGCGCTATATAAGACAACTAATTAGGGATTTTTTCGGGAAATTAACCGCCCTAGGTCCGTACACCTAAAAAAAAAGGGGGCACCGCTCCCCTCGAGGAGCCCTGTTTCGGTAAAGAGATTTCTCAGGCACTTTTTACCATGGCCCTATGGTCAAACACGTTTTTTCTGCCCACCCCGGGGACTCCGGCCCAGTTGCTGCGGGGTTTTTACATAGTCCAGAAAGTCGAAAAACGAAAAATGGGCTTTTTCCAGAAGATGTGCTTTGGTGAGCCAGGAACCGAAAAAACCCGATCTGGACGACTTTTGATCAAAATCAAGCACTTCCTAGCTCGAAAAACAGCCATCTGGAGGGACCATTCTGGACACGTTTTTGACAGTGAAAAACACGATTCTGGCACTTTTTCCAGGATCCGGCACTTTCTGGACAGGTCCAGGTCCAGATCCAGGTTCGGACAAAGACCTCATATTGGCTACCACCTACCTTTGTATCTGCTGGCTATAATTAGCCGTAGGGAGCTTGCGAACCCACACTACCTTGGACGCGCAATCGCCATGGCTCAAGTTCCAGAACTCAACTAGTTGAGCTTCTGAATGTGAGTCCAGATTGTTAGTCGATGGACGACGAACAAGTTTTAAGCTTAAAACCTCTTCATTGGTCATCATTCGATCGTGCATGCGATGCTTTGCTCGTGAAACGAACTTATCAGAGGACTAAGTGTTATGTTACGCTATGTGACATACGCGTTATGCTTAGAGCAGAAGACATGCATCTGCTATGTACTTCGTAGGTTACCAATACCTACACGCTCGCCAAGGAACTTCCGTCTTGTGCTCTTACTTCATCGTTATGAACTAGTTCATCCGTGAGCCGACAAGCACGACATACGCGACGCTTATTTACTCGATGCTCCTCGATTTAAAGCTTGCCAGAGGAAAGGCGTTGATTACATTGCAAAGCAATTACGGTAGCCTTTATACCCATGCTTTAAGTCCGTATGCGTAAGCAGATTAACCATTGGAACAATCTTGTATTTCCTGCCCTCCTCGAGGGGAGGGAACGCTTTTGCATGCAATAGGCAAGTGCTAACGGTAGGCATCTGAACGTTGTTGACCTGTCAAGAACTTCCGGTTGGAGACAAGAGTCGACCCTTAAGAAAAGTGAATCCGCCCATAGGACTTCTGCTTCTTCTTCTGAGGTACACCTGTTGCCGAAGCACATTCATGTATGAATGAATAGAATTTCTGCTAGCCATGTAAATGTGATGTAATGTGGATTGGGTTAATATAATATAGACATACTTAGAGGCTAGCGAAAACAAACCAACACAAACGGAAAGTACTCTCCAGCCGCGGTAGTATTTCAAAAATTATTTGGGAAGCGCAGAGCAAGTCAAAAAACGCTGTTTTGATCAAAATGGACACTTTTGATCTATATGTGCGAAAAGTCCGACTTTCTTCAAAAACGCACATAAACACGACATAACGACTATATACCTACATAACACTACATACCTACATATACACACATAACGCTATAGGTCAGTTCCAGTAACGACATCTCCTCAGATGTACAGGTCCAGGTCAGGTCCAGGTCAGGTC
>JABSRX010000351.1 GCA_013214695.1 Rhizobiaceae bacterium
GTGGTCGGCGCCAAGCTGCGGATGACAGGCCGCTTCCATGTCGAAGAGATCGCGAAAATAGGCGAAGGCGCGGAACACGTTGGCCTTGTCGACGCAGGTCACTTGTCCTTTGCCGCGACCCGTGCGTTTGCGGTGTTCGGCCAGGTTGAAGGAGAACCGAAACAGTTTTTCGCTGACATCTTTCGAAATCACCAATCTCTCGCTGGCCTGTGTTTCGCAGACCTCGCCCCTGCCCTGGGACCAGAACAGACCTTCGGTGCTTTCGCGGATCAGCACGAAGTCGATGGCGGTTCCTTTCGGCAGTTTCAGCGGCGAGTTTTGGCCTGAGGTGACGCGCACCGGGCGGACACCGGCATAGAGGTTCATCTCCTTGCGCAGCTCAATTTGCGGCGAGATTTCGGTGCCGTCGGGATAGCGCACGCTGGGCAATCCCATCGCCGACAGAAGGATTGCGTCGGCTGCCTTTGCTGCCTCAAGTGAGGCCTGCGGAAGGGAGACGCCGCTTTCTGCGTAATGGGCCGCGCCGGCCGGGTGGGCGTTGAAATTGAGGGCATAACTGGTTGCACTTTTGCCCAGTTGCTCGAGCAGTTCGACGGTTGGACGCATAATCTCCGGCCCGATCCCGTCGCCTTCAAACACTGCAATTTCAATGGGTTGTTTCATATCTAGTTCCTAAAAGATGTGGCTTTGAGAGTGCGCCAAGGCGCCGCTTTCGTAGTCTTCATCGATGCATTTGACAATGGATAATTTAATGTATACGTAAATTTATGCGAAATTACAGATTGTTTGGAGGAACCAAAATGAAACGCACTTTTCTGAAATGGTCGGCAGCTTTTGCCATTGCCGCTTCGGCGGCAGGTCATGCCGCGGCACAGGAATATCCTTTCCGTGACATCACCACCGCGGTGGTCTGGGGAGCCGGGGGTGGCACCGATTCCATCAACCGCATGATCATGGCTGAGATGGAAAAACACTTGCCGGTCGGCATCAGTGTGATCAACCAGACCGGCGGCGTCGCCGGATCCAACGGCATGGTTTATGTGATGAACCAGCCAAATGATGGCTACACACTCGTTGGCCTTTCAGAATCCAATGTCACGGCAGCCGTTCAGGGCGGTTGGGACCAGAAGTTTGAATACTGGCATCCGTTTATCGTTGGTGGCTCTCCAGACCTGATCTCGGTGCCGGCCAACTCGCCCTATAACTCGCTTCAGGAACTGGTGGATGCGGCTAAGGCTGCACCAAACACCATACCAGCGGCCGCTTCCGGTTCTGGCTCGATCCACCATCTCAATTTGCTGGCCATCGAGAACGGTTCTGGCGCGAAGTTCAAATTCGTACCCTACAAAGGGTCGGCTCCAGGACAGGAAGCTGCAATTGCTGGTGAGGTGGCCTTGGTCGTCACGTCGCTTGCCGAGCAGGCACCCCTGATCAAGGGTGGCAAGTTGAAGCCCTTGGCAATGCTGACGCCGGACAATGTCACATTCGATGGCAAGGACATTCCGTCGGCTTTCTCCATGTATGACGGCCTCGACAAATATCTCCCGTTGAAACAGGCCATCGGATTTGCGGTCCATGCCTCGGCTTCCGACGTTGTGAAGGCCAAGCTGACAGCCGCGTTTGATCAGGCCATCGCCTCTGACGTGGTGGCGCAATGGGCAACTGCCAACAACTACGATGTTTCCGGCAAGTCCGGCGACGAGGCGTCGGCCATCTTCAAGAAACTGGAAAGCACCTTTGCCTGGACCCTTTGGGACCTCAAAGCCGCGAAAGTGGATCCGGCATCGCTGGGTATCGAGAAGCCGTAGCAGCGGCTTAGTGCAGCAGATGTGAAA
>JABSRX010000352.1 GCA_013214695.1 Rhizobiaceae bacterium
GATAGTCAGTTCCCAATATGGACATCGCAAATAGTCGAAGTCGCCGGGTCAGACATCACCCCTGTCCCATCCGTAGTGGATCAGTTCTAATCGCCACTGGTTAACCTACTTTAGCATGGACTTTTCTAGGTGTGGCTCTTGTCAGTATGTTATGTATACACTATTCTAGAAGAAAAGAAAATATAATGATATGTTAAATCATGCAACTTGTGTTCCCTTTTTTATTTCATTTAACAAATGGGGGAAAAAAGAAAGAAGGAAAGGAGAAAAAAAATAGAGTGAGAAGAGAAAAGGAAGAGAAAAAAATCAAGGAAAGAAAAAAAATAATATAGAAAAAAGGGTTACTTGCATGTTGAAAAAGTATTATCTAGGCTTCAATTTATGAAGTCATTTTAACCGAAACCAATCAGGGACAGATGACCCCCAGCCCGCTACAGGCACCGCAAAGACTCAACCCTCACAGGAATGAGAAGGCTCTAGAAAGGCCAAGGGGGAAACAACTGGCTAGGTGAGCGCCTTCCAGCTCTGCCTCTGGAAGGGAAAACTCCCGGAATTGAGTCCACGATATCCCGACGCCAACCAAGAGCCATCTAAACCCTATTGATTGAAACACTATAGTTACAGAAAAGTGATATATTATAATGTAAAGTCCGACGTCAGACAGAAGGTTGATTATAAAGTGAAAGATTTTGTCTATGATATCATAAAGAATGGAAATAGAGTAGACAAATAGGTAATGTATTAGCTTTGCTTAATGTTAATAATTTAGTATTTGTTAATGATTGTTATTAAATATTTAGTTGTCCTATATTGATTTGCCATGCTTTGCTAACGGCCGAAAGATAAAGGGTCTTTGTGCTAAGCTAATTAACTTCTACTTTATTAGTAATATCTTTTAATTTAAGTATTTAATTTTTTTTGTAAATGTTACTTGCCTGAATTTTCCTGTTCCAAAGTGTAAAAACCTTCTAAGAAATATCAGAAGAATATATAATTTAGAACAAATCAATCAATACATTATATGAAAGAAGCTATGATAACCATAAACATATCATGATGAAATATGCATTTTAAGGTATTTAATAGTTAACTAAGGCCCTTTCATATAAATAATTCACTATCTCCCATATGAATGGAAAGATTGACAAAAACCATGTGATTCAAAAGATCTGTTTATTGATTTCCTTATTCCTATTTTGTTTATTTTATTTTATTTTTTTACCCTTAAACATTTTTTTCCTTGGAATCTCAAAGAAAAAAAAATAAAAAAATAAATAAATAAATAAATAAAAAAAGAAGAAAGAGAGGACAAAACCTTCTTTTGAAGTCGAAATCAAAAGTAAAGAAGATATATTGTCGGGATGAAAGGACAGGAGGAAGATTGCTGGTAGTGGAGATCACGGGCCCACTGCCGTCTACCGATGGTAGCCAAAGTCTACCCTAGACAAAAAGACAAGAGTTAACAATAAATAAGGGTATTGGTTAGACGTTTCCTTCCAATTTTAATTTAACTCCCTGTACCCCTTCTCGTGAGACGAAACAAAAGTCAAGAGAAGGAAGATACGGAAGTAATTATGAGGAAACAATTAAGACGATGTGGATAGTCCAACAACAAGAAACTAAGCAACCAAATGATAGTAACAGTTTCTCGGTCAGGGAAGAACCACCATAAACAGAAACACCATCAAAGTCTTATATTGATTACCCATCACAGCCACAACAACCACAAAAAAAAATATTATATAAAAATAAAAAAAAAATAAAAAAAAAAAAAAAAAAAAAAAAAAAAAAAAAAAAAAAAAAAAAAAAAAAAAAAAAAAAAA
>JABSRX010000353.1 GCA_013214695.1 Rhizobiaceae bacterium
GACCCTAGGGCAAGTAGAGGGGCACCCCGCCGAAGCAACCCTAACAATAAGGGGTGCTTAATGGGCAGGGGGCCCTTAGACCTTTTAGCTTTATGATTAGCTTTTTTGTGAGCACCAGGCGCAACCGGAGAAGTCGGGATGCAAGACTTCACTCCAGCGGCGCCTTGACCGCCGCAGCCGGACGAGCGGGAGCCTTTGCCGCCGCGGCCTTGCGGCGCGGGCGGGGAGGCGGCTCGTCGTCGGAGGAGCTGTCCGCCCCCTTTTTGGGGTGGAGAAGCTTCTCGTACTTGCGGGCCTCGACGAGATCGGTGGTTTGGAGGAGTCCGGTGCTCTCGGGGGGAATGAGCTCCAACCAACGGGCGTGCTGCCACGAATTGGTCTGTATGGAGAGCTCGAGCGCCAGAAAGCGCTGGGCGAGAACATCGGAAAGACTTTTGATCCTCCGGTCCGAAATATAGTCGAGGGCGAGCGCGATGGTTTTGAGCTCGCGCAGGCTGCGGACACCGATCTTGGTCGCCCCCAAGGGGGCGATCAAGAATTGGTATATGTAAGAGCGGAAGGACCCCGAATTCCCTACCGTTCCCATCAACTCCTGCTGGCGATCCAGCAGTTCCTGGTACAGGGCCCCGGGACGGGCGGCGTGCACTCGCATAATGCGAGTGCGCGTCTTTAGCTTGGTCCCGGGGCCGTCCGGAAAATCCTTATCAGATGAGACAAGGGTTGACAGGGCATCCAAAAGGTTTGCAACCTGAGGATTAGTAGAGGTGGGGGGAGGAGCATTGGAGGAACCAGCACCACCCTCAGCTGCCTGAGGACGGCGCGACTCCTGGAGCTCGGTTCGGGGGTCCAAAGCCCGCCCAGAAGGGGAGAACAGGGTAGGAAACTGGGAAACCAGCCTCCTAACCTGTTCCTGGACATTGATAGGGGGCCCAGACGCAGACGCACCCCATGCGGGGAAAGTCTGCGCGACCCCGGTGTTGGGAACGCCGGGGCGCGGAGCCGGGGCATTAATGTTGGGGACGCCGGGGAGCGGGCCATTGCCAAACTCCTCGGCCAAGGGTTCCTCGTCCACTCCATCCACGCCCTGCAACTCCGGAGGAATGAGTTCCGGATCGATAATGCGGGCGTGGGTGAAGTGGAGTGCCTCTTTTTTAAGAGTACACGGCGAGGCGGCGCATATATGCACCTTGTTGTTGAGCCCCTGGGCAATTTGGGTGACGAGCGCGTGGGGGGACGCCCTAATCATGCGCCACTTTTTGAAGGCCCAGCCGGAAACGAACTTATTAGTAGTAATAACTTCGAAAAAGGCCTTGCCCACCCCCTCGGAGACCGCCTCGACCAGGGTGCCCCTTACCGGGACACACTGGGCAAGGAAGTCCTTGCCATCCAACCAAGGGAAGGCATCGTCCGCCGCTGGATCCGGCTCATTAGGAGGACCCGGATCCACATTGTTGGCAGGCGATGCCATGATCGTGAGAGAAGAAGAAGAGAAAGAGTAGAGAGAATTAAAGTCAGAAGACTAAAGAAAGGAGAATTGAAGTACTCAGCACTAATGACTAATTAAAAATGCACAAAAATGCACAAAAATAATTAAGTCTCCCTTTGGAGAACCTAAAACGGCGCAAAGTCCAAATTGCGGGCGATGAGGCCCCAGTCGCGCACAAAATGTCAAAACTGCAACGAAAATAACTTTATGCAAGAGAATTTGAAAAGGGAAAGTTTAGGATTTGTGTGTAAAATCCTAAAGACCCCTCGGGAACTTTGAGCCGGCGCTAAGCTTCCTAAAACCGGCGAAGGGGTGATGAAAAAGGGTTCAGTGTAG
>JABSRX010000354.1 GCA_013214695.1 Rhizobiaceae bacterium
TCGGCTGCTGCTGATGCTAATGATAATGATGATGAGGATGATGCTGGTAGTCAGGAAGAAGATAGTGCTTCATCGACTGACAAAGGTTCGAAACGACAACAAGCGATCCTTGCACAACACCAAAGAAGGAATAGAACGCCGAAGAGTAAGCAAGGCAGGAAAGGAAAATCAAGAAAACCAAGAAAAACAAGGCGAACAATTACTGACAAACAGAAGAAAGAAAGACAGGAAGAGGAAAGCCGGGCTTCTGCGCAATCGGGGGCGGAGGGTGCGTTCAAGAATCTCATCCATGACGATACTGAGACGTCCGAGCTGAAAGAGGGAACAAGTGAGTGGGCACTTATGAAGGATAAGATCTGGAATGAATGTGGCATTGGAGGATATGTTGGGGAGCTGACCAGATTGAAGACCGATAAGATTAAGACGAATCTTGGCCAGGAGTATGGCCAGCGAGAGATGAACGAGATGTTTGCTGACTTTTTGAAGGAGCAAGCAGTACAGAAGCCGAACGCAGACCTCAATCCATGTGGATGTGTTGCCCTGAACACGTCGAAGACTGACGTTATGGCAATGGACGTCATGACAGTTCGGGGTCTGGATGATTGGAATGCATACAAGGGTCAACACATGGTGCGTGCATGTCAACTGGCTTCACTTGAGTCTCAAATGGTGGCAAAGGTACCAATCATTGTTTGATTATGCAATATATCAGTTTCTCTCTTACATAGACTCGAGAATTCATGCAATCGCATCTGTATGCAATGGGCCACTTGGATGAATCGACCAAACGGCAGTACTGCACCTTTCTTGCAGTGGTAATACCTCATTGACAAATCATATATTTTACTAATGTTACATTTTTAGAACGCAAACGATATTTCCCATGTACTTCATGAAATGACCCTGATCGAGCGGTTGACAACCGGCAGAAGCTTCGTGATGAAGGAGTTTGGCAAGACGGACGTTAAAGTGTTGAACACGGAGGCGGAAGTGCAAAAAGTCCAGGAAAGTTCTGCTCACAACATTGCTTCCCCAGACTTCTTAGGGACTTCTGCAGCTGACATGCGGGAGGTCATCATGACTGTCTTCGGATCAAAGACGTGGAACAACACACGGTGTTATCTGAAAGTGATTCTGGATGATTACGAACTCTGGTGGATGTGGTTGCGATTGTTTGCGATGGTCAAAGAAGGATCGATTTTGGATGACCCGCAAGCCCTAAAGCTGAAGAAGTACAACGCTAACAGAGGTAATATGTGTGTGTCACAATATCTATATTGACATGTACTCTATATATGTGTGTGTCACAATATCTATATTGACATGTACTCTATATATGTGTGTGTCACAATATCTATATTGACATTCAAATCATGAGTAGTGTAGCATAGACTTGTCTTGTGTTCTTAATTGATAAGAGGCGCACCCAAAGTGATACACCATGTATCACTTTGGGTGGGCATGTTATCAATTAAGAACACAAGGCAAGTCTATGCTACATCACATATTGGTTCCCAGGCTTCACTCCCGCAGCTCAGAAGCTCCCATACAATAACCAGGCATCTCGAATGTTAACTCAGTCATCAGCCTGCCTGGTTGTCGTGTGGGAGCTTCTGAGCTGCGGGAGTTAAACCTTGGAGCCAATCATGATACATGTTCTGAATGTTATGTGTCTTCGACAATATAGATATTGACATGTACTTAATATATGTGTGTGTCACAATATCTATATTGACATGTACTGAATATATGTGTGTGTCACAATATCTATATTGACATGTACTGAATATATGTGTGTGTCACAATATCTATATTGACATG
>JABSRX010000355.1 GCA_013214695.1 Rhizobiaceae bacterium
TTTGCGCTCACGCAGGCGGCTGCGCCGCCGCTCCGCGGGGGCGGGCCTGACCGGCCCGAACGGCTCTTCGCCGTCTTGCACGGGCCCATCGACGATCTCAGTGTTTGCTACCTTCTATACGGATGGTTCCGTAGGGGCCGCGAAGAGCGGCCCGGCGCTTATGCGCCGCCCCCGCGGAGCGCAGGGCGCAAAGCGCCCGACAGCGTGAGCGCAAACACAAACTTTCCGCTTGCCGCTCCCGTCTCCGTATCCCCCTCACTCCTTATCCGACCCATCCCAGTCCAGCTGGGGCACGGTGCCGACTTGTTCCAGATAGGGCACCCCGTTTTCGTCGGCCATCACCCGGTAGAGCCCGGGATCCCCGAGCGGGCCGGGCAGGGCGTTGATCATCTGGTAGCCGGCGTCGGATGCGTTTTTGCGCTTGTCCAGCCGCCGCTGCCGCCGCCGCCACAGGTCGAAGATGTTGTCGAACTGGCGGAAGATGAGCATGGTGACGATCGTCGCGAAGATCAAAAGGGCGAGCATCCAGCCGGTTTGCAGGCCGACGGTCAGGGATTGGTAGGTGTCGAACAGATCGGCCCAGAAATTGTAGTCGTTTTGCATGAAAAGTCCTCCGCTATGTCGATGACAATCGACTACCGGAGGCATCGCATGCGGCGATTGCGGCGAACGCTGCGCGCGGCGACTAAAGCTTTGAGATCAAAGCAAAACCTCTGGTAGTCGGGGAGTTCGTAGACCGCCACAAGAACAGCCGCTCAGGCCTTTAGAAACACCCCGGGGGGAGCCTCTTGGACATGCGCCAAAGCCTCCCCGACCCGAAGGTTGGAGAGACACTGTTGCGGTCAATGTCGGACCGCTTCTGGAGGGGAAATCACGCCCCAAAGCGCACGCGGCGTGCGCGCTCTAAGAGGAGTTTAGGCGAGGGGGCGGAGGATGGGAAGGGGGCGGGTAATTGCTAATGAGGTCTTTGCTTCTCAAACAGCAAGACGGTGCCATTGCCGTTTTCATCAAGTCGGCGGGAGAACGTCATTTTGAGCTTTTCAATCAGCCGAACAGAGGCGGTGTTTTGCTCATAAACCCGCGCAACCAGCTTCTTCAGCCCATGTTCGGCAAACGCGGCCCGCTCAACGCAGCTTGCGGCCTCATAGGCAAAACCCTGGTGCCAGTGTGACGGTTTCAACCACCATCCAATTTCGGTTTCATCCAGATCGGCCAAGGGAGCGATCCCGCAAATCCCGATGAGTTCGCCGCCTTCTTTCTCGACCATCTTCCAACAGCAATATCCCAAATGATGTTGGTGGGCGGCTTGCTGCCCCATGAACCAGCCAATGCGGCTGTCAGGCCAAGGCTTGCCCTCCGCAATGAACGCCATGACCTTCGGATCGCGGGCAATCGGCGCAAAGGCGTCGAAGTCGTCCAACGCCCAAGTCTGCAGCAACAAACGTTCCGTCTCATGCACCGTGTCGCTCATGGGCCGATCTCCAGTTTTGGTCAGGCGACGTTGAGGCGTCGTCAGGGAGCTTAGTGGGGAGTTGGGGACGGGGGAAGGGTCGTCAATCTAAGCGGTTTGTGATCTCCAACTAAAATTTGCCCCTAACTTGGGATGAATTTTTGGTTCTAGAAAAGTGGCCAAGCATGGGTGTCAGATCGAGACCCCGTGTCATCAGCGTTGAACAGGTCGTCTTCGGATGTCCCTGTAAAGATCCGAACTGGGTGCTTTCAGGCATCGCTTATACAAACTACCTACGGATTTGGTGCCTGGAAGCATCCTCTCCGAGCAATTGTTGATGGGAAATTCGATGATTGCGGATCG
>JABSRX010000356.1 GCA_013214695.1 Rhizobiaceae bacterium
GCTGCGCCGCACGCAAGTCGAAGAAAGAACCTGGCATGACAAAAGACCTGCCCCTGGATGGCACCGTTGACAGCGGTTTGGTGGGAGACAACTGGCCCTCCTCGCAGCCTGGTACCAATAAGGATCTATATGGCACTGCCACGCTGTCGCCCAGGGATCCGGTCGAAATCCGGTCTTTTCAGACCTTCACCCTGACCTACACGGTCGGCAAGATCGGTATCGACGACAATGGCGGGATCCGCGTTGCCTGGCGCAAACTAACCGATCACGGCCTGTTGCAAACCAGCAATCCGGCGGCTGAAAACTATGTCTCGGTGAGCACGGACGGCGAATCCAATGTTTCGCTGACATTCGACCAGACCGGCCAACGGCCCTGGATGCGGATTCTGACCGTGCATGTCCGCGGTGGATATCTGAAACAGGGCGACACGATCACCATTGTCATTGGCGACACCTCGAAAGGGTCGCCGGGCTGGAAAATGCAGACCTTTGCCGAGCCGGGATTCGAGTTCAAGGTGCTGGCCGACATTCAGGCGACCCATAATTTTGTGCCGCTCGACGAACAGTTTTCGGTGCCGATCATTGCAGGACCCGCCACCGTCTGGAAGGCCGTTTTGCCCAGTCAGCGCCGCCCGGGAGAGGCCTTCCATCTCGGGGTTAAGGCCGAGGACGCCTGGGGTAACCCGACCCGACAGGTCGCAGCCACTTTGACGCTTAAACCATCCCTGCCGGTGGACAACCTGCCGGAGACCATCACCTTCGACGGATCGAAACGCTCGATCGTACTGGAGGATCTGAAGGTCAGCGACGAAGGCGAGCTTTGGATTGATGTGATGGACGGCGACAGCCGCATCGCACGCGCCGGTCCGTTGATGATCAAGCAGGCGGACGTTGCGGGCTACTGGGGCGACCTGCACGGGCAGACCGGCGAAACCATCGGCATCGGCACACTGGAAGGCTATCTCGACTTTGCCCGCAACAAATCGTTTCTCGATGTCACCGCCCACCAGGCCAATGACTTTCAAATCAACAGCACGTTTTGGTCCTACCTCAATGAGATGACGGCGAAGTGCGACGAGCCGCACCGCTTCACCGTGTTCCCCGGCTATGAATGGTCCGGCAACACGGCGGTGGGTGGCGACCACAACGTCTATTTCCGCCACGAGGGCGAAGCGATCGTCCGTTGTTCCCATGCGCTTTTGGAGGACCGCACGGAACTGGACAGCGATGCCCAGACGCTGACCGATCTGTTCCAATCACTCAGGGACATCGACTGCGTCGTCTACGGGCATGTCGGCGGGCGCTATGCCAATATCCATTATGACCACGACCCGAATATCGAAACGGCCTATGAGATCCATTCCGCCTGGGGCACGTTTGAGTGGATCATGGCCGACAGCATTGATCTCGGCCGCCGCGTTGGGGTTGTCGCCAACAGTGATGGGCACAAGATGCGCCCCGGCGCCAGTTTCCCGGGGGCCGGCTTGTTTGGCGCCTATGGCGGGTTGACCTGTTTCCTCGCCAAAGAGAACACCCGCGACGGCATATTTGAAGCGATGCGCCGGCGCCATCACTACGCCACCACCGGCTGCCGCATGTATATGGATGTACGCGCCGACCTGCCGGAAGGGTCGGTGATCTTTGAACGCAACCCCCAGGGTCAACCGGATGCCGCTGCGATGGCGGCCACGGAGGCGATGATGGGAGACATTGTCAAAACCCCCGCGCCTGCCGTCGACGTCCATGTGGCGCTGAAAGCCAATACCGGTCTGGAACGGCTGGAGCTGCGTTCCGGCAATAC
>JABSRX010000357.1 GCA_013214695.1 Rhizobiaceae bacterium
GTGGTTTCACAGCCTCAAGCACGAACTCACAAGAAAGCTATGCGCTCTATGTCGATCTTGAAGCTGATGTCACAGAAGCTTTGACCCTGCAGGGTGCGGTTCGTTATGAAGACTATGATGCCTTCGGAGACACAACGGACTACAAACTTGGTGCACTCTTTCGGGTCACCGATAGTTTCCGTCTTCGTGGTACGGTCTCCACCGGCTTCCACGCGCCAACAGCTGGACAAGCGAATGTCACTAACGTGACGACCCAGAATGTCGGCGGTGTCCTGGTGGACCAGGGTACACTGCCATTGTCATCAGCTGCAGGACAGCTTGCAGCCGACTTCATTCAGGCACGTGACGGCGGCCGTCCAACACTGGGAACCGAGACTGCGCAGAACTTCACACTCGGTGCAGCATTTGATGTCGGACCATCAACCTGGACCGTCGACTATTTCAACATCGCGGTTGAAGACCGGATTGCCCTCTCGGCAAACGTGAACTTCCTCGATGCCTTGAATTTCCTTGGCGGACAGAATGGACTCGCAGCCTTCACAAGCGTGAGCGACGGGATCACCCAATTGTCTAATGCGGGCGCGATCACGCGGTCTGACTTCACCGGCTTCGAAGATCTGAACGAGTTCCGATACTTCTCAAACAGCTTTGACACCACGACATCAGGTGTTGAAGTGGTGGGTACACTGCCGCTGCAGATCACCGAAACCGGCGACTCCGATGTGGCGCTTTCATTCGCCTATATCGATACAGAGGTTGACGATCGGGGTTCGATCAACCCAATCAGTGCTGGCCGTGTTGACGCTCTGGAAGAGTTGCTTCCTGAGCTGAAAGGCTCGCTGACCTTCTCACACTCCGAAACCAAGTGGCGTGCCCTTGCACGTGCCAACTATTTTGGTGAATGGGAAGACACGGGCAACGGCACCGGAACGCAAGGTGCGGAAATCAATATCGATTTGGAATTGGGGTATTACCTGAACGACCAGATCGAGTTGATCGCTGGTGCGAACAATGTCCTCGACAACTTCCCAGACAAGAACCCAAATGCAGCGGGTCTTGGCCAGCTCTACCCAGAGTCTTCGCCAAGCGGGTTTAATGGTGGTTCTTACTACCTGAAAGCACGCTACACCTGGTAATCTCTGGGAACTTTCAAACGACCCAAACCGAGCAAGCCGTCCCAATCGGGGCGGCTTGTTTCATTCCGGGGAGGCTCCCATTCGAGCGTATTCGATAATTTCATCAGGCAATCGTTCTTTTCTCCTTGCCCGCCCCACCGACTCCCCGCTATAGGGCAGCCGTTTGCGCGCTGTTCGTTCTCAGCGCTCGAAGAGAAGGACACGCAAGATGCCGAAACGCACCGATATTCAATCCATTCTCGTTATCGGTGCCGGTCCCATCATTATCGGTCAGGCATGTGAGTTTGATTATTCCGGCGTTCAGGCGATCAAGGCGCTCAAGGATGAAGGGTTCCGGGTCATTCTGGTGAATTCCAATCCAGCGACGATCATGACGGATCCTGGCCTGGCGGACGCGACATATATTGAACCGATCACCCCGGATTTCGTCGAAAAGATCATCGAGATCGAGAAACCGGATGCATTGCTTCCAACCATGGGCGGACAGACCGCTTTGAATTGTGCCCTCGCCCTTGAACAGGCGGGGGTTCTTTCTAAGCACGGGGTCGAAATGATCGGAGCCCGCGCCGATGCAATTGAAATGGCTGAAGACCGTAAACTCTTCCGCGAGGCCATGGACCGGATCGGACTGGAAAATCCGCGCGCGGAGATCGTATCCTCGCC
>JABSRX010000036.1 GCA_013214695.1 Rhizobiaceae bacterium
TGGACCTTTCCCTCCCAAATGTCTCTCGGGACTCTTTTCAAGCATTTCTGGTGAGAAGTCACAGCCGTCGATGTGCTTGTAGCCGGCTGCCTTGAGGGCCACGCCGGAAAGTCCGGAACCGCAGCCGGCATCGAGGATCCTTACTTCCTTGTGGGGTGCGATCTTGGCCGCCATTTCGGCCACCCGTTGCGGCTGGGCGTAGCCGTTCACTTCGGAGACTTCCTTGTCGTAGGTATCGGCCCAGGACCGATAGTGATCGCGGGTCTGATCATTGTTCTCAAGCGAATAGGCGGCTTCGAAATGGCCGCTGTCCTCATCAGGCGAATGTGTCAACTCCAACCCTCCACTCTTGGTCGTCGGGCCGCAGCATGGGTTGTGAATTTGCACCTGTCGAGACCCGATACTCAAAAATGAACAACTGGCGAAGGCCAGTGGTGCATCGATGTTGGTATTCGATAATGGGAGGTGGCGAATTCAGACGTTTCGCGGTTATGGTGCACGCCAACACCAAAAGTGATCTATCGCCATGAGCGTGGCCTAAGGAGGGAGCTTGCATATCAACGAGGAAGAAGGGCTTTTGCAGGCTCAGGATTGGATATTCCCGGTGCCGATCGCCTATGGTCCCGGTCGACTGAAGGAAATTGGCGCCAGATGCGCGGCGATGGGCGTCACCAATCCGCTGATTGTCACCGACCGGGGCAGCAGAGATTTGCCGTTCGTGGCAGATCTGCAGTCGATTTTGTCCGACGCCAAGCTGTCCTGTGGCGTTTTCTTTGAGATTTCTCCCAATCCCCGAGACGATGAGATTGGCGCTGGACGGGCGGTGTCTCGGGCCGGCGGGCATGACGCAATCATCGCGATCGGCGGGGGCAGTGCGATGGATGGCGGCAAGGCCATCTGTCTGACCGCTAACAACGATGTCGACCTTTGGGACTTTGACTACCTGAAGCCGGTGCCGGAAATTGGGCCGGATCAGCCGTTTCCGAAACTGATCACAATCCCCACAACGGCCGGCACGGGGGCAGAAACGGAAGCAACTGCAATGGTCACGCATACGACAAAGGGCATGAAGTTCTGCATCGACCATCCCGACTTGACGCCGTCGCTGGCGCTGCTCGATCCGGAACTGACTTTGGGCCTGCCGGCCCATCTGACGGCTTGGACAGGCGCCGATGCGATGACCCACGCCATCGAGGCGTATTCGGTGCCTGGCTTCAATCCCCTGTGCGACGGCCTGGCGTTGGAAGGTTTGGCCCTGATCAGTAAATGGCTGCCGGTGGTGATGCGGGAGCCGCACAATGTGGCCGCCCGGGGTGGCATGTTGGTTGGATCTTGTCTGGCGGGCGTCGCCTTCCTCAAGGGGCTGGGACATGTGCATGCCATCTCGCACATGGTGGGGGCAGAGTATGACACGCAACATGGCCTGACCAACGCGATCATTTTGCCGGTGGTGTTGCGTTTCAATCTGCCGGGAATGGAAGACAAGGTTTTGCGCATGGCTCAGGCCATGGGGCTGAAAGATACTTCGACTGATGCTTTCATTGCCGAAATTGAGCGCATTCTGGATGCGCTGGATATTCCCAAGTCCTTAAGTGAGATCGGCGTGCCGGGGGATTGTGCTGCTCGCATCGCGGAAAAAGCCCTGCAGGATGCGGCTGCCAGCACCAATCCGCGTCCGGCCGATCTTGCAGAAATGCAGAATCTCGTCGAACAGGCGATTGCCAGAGCGCGATAAGCGCAAACGTGATCCGGTTTCGCAAGGATCAGGCCGTTCAGCTGAAAATGTGTTGAATTTGCAACACCGGCACACCAAGTGGCCTAACCCGGGACATTGTGGCGATTTTTGCCGTTTTTAAACCACAAATCAGGATCACTGCGATTACAAAGCAGTTCTTAGCGCGTTTCGGAAGCTTCCGGACGAGTAGGGCGTTAACCCACGGATGGCCAGGTTTTCATTGAGTTGAGGTCGACACTTTCGGCCAGTTTTAAGCCTGATGACGTCTGTGAAATTGAAAAGATGATTATGGTGTTCAACCAGGCAATACATCTGCGCACTTGCGATATCTGGCCCCTGATGGGCACAGGTTTTGGCGCGGCAGAGTTTGAAGAGACGTGTTTGTTCTCGTTTCCTGATAGTTCCCTAGTCAATGGTCTGGCGGCAACGACCTGATATGCGGATTTTTTGTACAAGTATTCTCTCGCTTCCAACACGCCTTGTGTTGGCGTTTGCCCTGGCAGCAATGGTCGCTTCGGCTGGATCTGTCCATGCGTTCGATCCTGAAAAGACGTTTCAGGAAAATGACGAACCACGCACCATATTGCGGTTCGGTTTTCAGGCGCTGAAAAAGGGCAATATGGAACAGGCGATTGGCGCGTTCCGGTTTGGTGCGTCGAAAAACGATCTGGCTTCTCAATGGAAACTGGCGCGCATGTTCCAAACCGGTTCCGGTATGGAAAAAGACCATCTTGCCGCTTACCAGCTCTATTCCAAGATTGCGTCACGCTACAGTGACAGCTTCCCGCGTCAGGTTGATATGCCCTACGTGGCGCACGCTGTCGTAGCGCTGGGACGCTACAATCTGACCGGTATCGAAGGCACGCGGATCAAGGCTGACCCTTGGCGTGCGGAGGCTCATTTCTATCGCGCTGCGGCTCTCTATAAGGATCGCAATGCCCAGTATGAACTGGGGCGGCTCTATCGACAGGGTGCGCTGGGTGTGAAACAGCCGAAGAGCGCGGTGCGCTGGTTTGGATTGTCAGCCCGAAAAGGACACCGCCGTGCACAGGCCGAACTGGGCGAGATGCTGTTTTACGGTGAGGGCGTGCGCGCCAATCCGGTACGCGGCCTCGTCTTCATGACCAAGGCAATGGCCCATTCCGCCCGTTCAAGCGCAAAATCTATCCGCGTTATGCAGCAAAAGGCGTTTGCAAAGGCCAGCGCGGCCCAGCGCAGTGCTGCCAACAAGATCATCGAAAGCTTGAACCTGGATAAGGCGCCGGACAGCGCAGAGGGTGAGGTGAAAACCACCCGTCGTACCATCCGGAGCTTTTTCATCCGCGAAGAACGTCTGCAAAACGGTGGTGAAATCGAGGTTGCTCGTGGCGAAAATGGTGATCGTGAAGACGATGCCGAGCTTGGCAGCGGACTGGCTGCGCAAGACTAGTCAGCGCTCCGCCGGCGACCGATGGCTGCTGGAAATTCAGACGTTGTAGTCCAGCCAGATCGGCACATGATCCGATGGCTTTTCCCAATCGCGGACGAATTTGTCGACTTCGCAACCGTCAAACCCATCTACCGCTTCCGGCGACAGCAGCAGATGGTCGATGCGGATGCCGTGATTTTTTGGCCAGGCACCGGCTTGGTAGTCCCAAAACGTATAAATCCCTGCAGCATCAGACGAGGCGCGCAGCGCTTCGGTCAATCCCAGACCCTTCAGGGCCTCAAATCGTGAGCGGGTTTCTGGGCGAAACAGGGCGTCGCCCTGCCACACTTGCGGGTCCCAGCAATCTTCCGCCTGTGGAATGACATTGTAGTCACCGGCCAGAATGAACGGCTCTTCTTCGGCCAGACGTGCCGCGGCCCAGCCATGAAGACGATCCATCCATTCGAGCTTGTAGTCGAACTTGCGCGGATCATCGACGGGATTGCCGTTGGGCAGATAAAGCGACACCACTCTCAGCACTTGCCCATTCAGCGAGAACACCCCTTCGATAAAGCGCGCCTGCTCATCCTCGATCGTGCTTGTCGGCAGCATCGGGAGACCGCGATTGACTTCGTCAAAGGGAAGTTTCGACAGGATGGCGACGCCGTTAAAGCCCTTCTGTCCATGGGTCTCGACATTGTAGCCGAGTTCTTCAATTCGCGTGCCGGGAAACGCCTCATCCATCGACTTGATCTCCTGCAGACAGACGATGTCGGGGCTGGTTTGCTGCAGCCATTCNACCAAAACATCATGNCGAGCCTTGATGCCGTTTATGTTCCAGGAGGCGATTTTCATGGCGCGGNTCTTCCAGTGGTTTTGGCGAATTTTTCGCGATTTTGCCCATCATAATTGGCATTTTTGGCTGCTGCCAATGCCAGGGGGGCTGTGAATAGAGCAAACGAATTAGTTTTGCACCGTTTCGTTGCGGGGCTAAATTCTGCCTGGGGTGAACAGAATCGCATTTCTGCGGACGATTATTGATAAACACACCCCAGGAGAGAAAAAATGTCTGACAAGTCAATTGGGGCGCCGGAGCAACTCCGCGACCCGGATTATACACCGCCGCTGGGGCAAGCGGTGCCATTGGGGATTCAGCATGTGCTGGCGATGTTTGCCAGTAACGTCACACCGGCGATCATCGTCTGTGGGGCGGCAGGAATAGGGTTTGGTTCCGATCAGGGAGCCCTCGGCTTCCCCGATATGCGCTACATGATCCAAATGTCGATGCTGTTTGCCGGCATTGCGACACTGATTCAAACCATCGGCATGGGGCCGGTCGGTGCCAAGTTGCCGATTGTTCAAGGCACCAGCTTTGCGTTTTTGCCGGTGATGATTCCGGCCGTTGCTGGCCTCGGCACTGCAGGGCTCGGGGGCCTGATGGGCGGGGTGATCATCGGCGGTGTCTTCCACATGATCCTTGGTATGTTCATCGGCAGAATACGCTTTGCGCTGCCACCGCTGGTGACCGGCTTGATCGTGCTGATGATCGGTCTGGCGCTGGTCAAGGTTGGCGTGCAATACGCCGCCGGCGGTGTGCCGAAAATGGGCAAGCCCGAATTCGGCACTTTCGCCATGTGGTTCCCGGCGCTGGTGGTCATCGTTGTCACCTTGGCAATCAAGTTCTTCACCAAGGGCGTTATGTCCGTTGCTGCGGTGCTGCTCGGTATTATCGCCGGCTACATTGTTGCGCTGTTCATGGGGCAGGTGAATTTCGGCGGCGTCGGCGGCGCAGCGTTCTTTGAACTGCCGAATCCGTTCCGTTGGGGCTTTGACTTCAACTGGGCGATTATCATCGGCATGTGTTTGATGGCATTCATTTCGGCCATTGAAACTGTCGGCGATGTTTCCGGTATCACCAAGGGTGGCGCCGGGCGTGAAGCGACCGACAAGGAGATCGAAGGGGCGACCTATGCCGACGGTCTCGGCTCTGCCGTGGCCGGTGTTTTCGGTGGTCTGCCGAATACCTCGTTCTCGCAAAATGTCGGGCTGATTTCGATGACCGGCGTGATGAGCCGCCACGTTGTGACAATTGGTGCTCTGTTCCTGGTGGTTGGCGGCCTCATTCCGAAGGTTGGTGCGATCATCAACACAGTGCCAATCAACGTGCTGGGTGGTGGCGTTATCGTCATGTTCGGCATGGTTTGTGCTGCCGGTGTCAACATGTTGTCCGGCGTCAATTGGAACCGCCGAAACATGGTGATCTTCGCCACAGCCTTGTCGGTTGGTCTGGGCCTGCAACTGGTGCCGGATGCCGTGCAGCATCTGCCGGGCACGTTGAAGATTCTGATGACTTCCGGCCTGCTGCCAGCAGCGGCAATTGCCATCATTTTGAACTTGCTGTTACCGGAAGACCTCGATGGCAATGGCAGCGACGTCTCCAGCGAAACCCAGTTGGGTGGACTTGGTGCATCGGGTTCTGCTGGTGGCATTACCGGTGGTGGCAGCGCTGCGAGCGGCGGAAGCGGTGAAAGCAGTGCCGCTTCTTCAGCGCCCGCAACGTCTACCGCGGCATCGCTGGCCGGTGTGGGTTCGTCGACATCATCGGCGAAATCGACCTCTGCCAGCAAGGCCGAGGGTGCTGCGCCGGCAAAAGCCAAGGCGGCCAAGAAACCTGCTGCCAAAAAGGTGGCTGCCAAATCGGCAAGTAAGGCTGCCAGCAAAAGCACGCCTGCCAAGCCGAAGGCCAAGCCCGCGGCGAAGGCTGCCGCTAAGCCCAAGGCGTCCGGCGGCGCGAAGGTTGGCAAGACCGACGACATCGCTTTGATCGATGGCGTTGGACCGGTGCTCAGCAAGAAGCTGACCAAGCTCGGTTATGGCACCTTGTCGAGCATTGCCAATGCCAGTATCGCCGATCTGACCAAGGCAGCCGACGTCGTCAGCTATGCTGAGAAGTCGGAAAAATACGCCAAGGATTGGCAGAAACAGGCAAAGGACCTGCTGGCCGGCAAACCGGCGCGCGCCAAGTCCGACCGTGCTCGTCAGAAGGCCGCCAAGTCGTAAGGCCGAGCCGACCGAAAACACAAAGGCCCGCCTGGATCGCTCCCGGCGGGCCTTTTGTTTGTGCAGTCGGTATGTCAGCTACATGGAGAAGCTGGTGCCGCAACCACAACTGGCTGTCGCGTTGGGGTTTTTGATCTGGAACGACTGACCCATCAAGTCGTCGACGAAATCGATCACCGAGCCGCCCATATACATCAGCGAAACCGGATCGATCAGCACTTTGGCACCTTCGGCCTCCAGCACCATGTCGTCGTCCTGGGCATCGTCGGTCAGGTCAAATTTGTAAGAAAATCCAGAACAACCACCGCCTTCAACCGACACGCGCAGGGCGGTCATGTCGGGTTCGGTGGCCAGGATTTTGGCAACACGTTTGGCCGCTGCTGTTGAAACAACGACTTCGCCTTCGGGAACAGTGATTTCGGACGCTTCTGACATGATTCAATTCCTGTCTTGTTGCCCTGCATGTAGGTAGTATGAACTTAGACGTCAATCGTAAGAATACGATGAATGAAAATTGGCGCAAGCTGTAAACTGCGCTATTGAGTCGCCATGTCAGCTGCACGCGAATCCAATTGGGCCGATAATCTGAACCTGCGGTCCAACCCCGAAGGTCTGGCCGGTTATGCCGCGCATGCGGGCGACAGTAGGGGCCGATTGATCGCGGAAAAACCCAGCCCGACGCGTTCTGATTTTCAACGGGATCGTGACCGGATCATTCATAGCGACGCGTTTCGCCGCCTGATGCACAAAACACAGGTTTTTGTGCACAATGACGGCGATCACTACCGCACCCGCCTTACTCATACGATCGAAGTGGGCCAGATCTCGCGGGCACTGGCCCGAGCCTTGAACGCCGATCAGGATCTGGCCGAGGCTCTGGCGTTGGTCCACGATTTTGGCCACACACCGTTTGGTCATGCCGGCGAAAGGGTACTCAACGAACAACTCAAGCAATTTGGGGGCTTCGACCACAATGCCCAGTCGCTGCGGGTGGTCACCCAACTAGAGCGTCGCTATGCGGGCTTCGATGGGCTCAACCTGTGTTGGGAAACCCTGGAAGGTTTGGTCAAGCACAACGGGCCTTTGACCGACAGGGACGGGGATGGATTAGAGGGGCCGGTCCCGGCGGCGATCCGTGAATACAATCAAATCAACGATCTTGAATTGTGGTCTTGGCCTTCCGTCGAGGCCCAGTGTGCTGCAATTGCCGATGACATTGCCTACGATAACCATGATCTCGACGATGGTTTGCGGGCCGGGCTGTTCAAGCTCGATGATCTTGTCGACGTGCCGTTGACCGGTGCCCTGGTGGCGCTGGTGCGTGATCTGCATCCGGCGCTTGATGATTCCCGCACAACCCATGAGATCGTGCGACGGCAGATCACGCTGATGGTGGAAGATGTCATCCAGGAAGCGTTGGGGCGACTGGCCAACGCAGCACCGAAATCCGCGCAGGCCGTGCGCGAGCTGGACTATGCGATTGTATCGTTCTCGCCGCGGCTTGAGCAGCAGGAAAAGGAACTGAAGGCGTTCCTGTTCGACAAGATGTACCGGCATCCGTCAGTGATGAAAAACGTGGCCGCCGCCCAAGCCATTTTGAGCGATTTGTATCAAGTGTTCTGGCAGGGCAGTGCGGCACTGCCGGAGGATCCGCAATGGTCGCTGGAAGGGCTGGATGAGTTCGCTCGAGCCACAAGGATAGCCGATTATCTGGCCGGAATGACTGATCGCTATGCGGTTGCAGAACATCGCCGCCTGTTTGACCACACACCTGAACTGAGTTAAACCCGCTGCCAATTCGCAACGGTTCAACCATTGCCCCATATTCGGTGTTCTCAGCACCCCATAGCCTCAAGAGATCTTCCCCATGGCCAACGTGTTCGCTTTGTTCGAGCAACGCATTAAGAAGCTTGTTCAGACACTTGATATGACTCAAGGAGTGGAGCTCGACCTGTCGCGCATCACGGTGGAACCACCGCGCGATGCTGCACATGGGCATCTGGCCACAAACGCGGCTATGCTGCTGGCCAAACCATTGAAACAGAATCCACGCGCCATTGCCGATCTGCTGTGTGAAAAGCTCGGCGAAGATGCCGATATTGCCAAAGTCAGCGTTGCTGGTCCTGGATTCATCAATTTGGTGCTGGAAGAGGCGTTCTGGTCGAAGCATCTTGGCGACATTCTTGAGGCAGGACCAGCCTATGGCGGCGGTGCCACAGGGCAGGGCGTCAAGGTCAATGTCGAATATGTGTCGGCCAACCCGACCGGCCCCATGCATGTCGGCCATTGCCGTGGTGCCGTCGTGGGCGACGCTCTGGCCAATTTGCTCGACTTTGCGGGCTATGATGTCGTGCGCGAGTACTACACCAATGATGCTGGCGGGCAGATCGAGGTTTTGGCCCGTTCTGCTTATCTGCGCTACCGCGAAGCGCTCGGCGAGGACATCGGCACCATCCCCGAGGGTCTGTATCCCGGTGATTATCTGGTGCCTTTGGGCCAGAAGCTGGCGGAAACCCATGGGGATGCGCTGACTAAGATGGATGACGCCGAATGGCTGCCGATCGTTAAAAATGCGGCCATTGACGCGATGATGGATCTGATCCGTGAAGATCTTGCTGCCCTTGGCGTCCATCACGACGTGTTCTTCTCCGAACGCAGCCTTCACGCCCGTCCGGAAGGGCAGAACACCGGCAGCCGTATCGACGAGGCGATTGCCCGGCTGACCGACATGGATCTCGTTTACAAAGGCAAGCTGCCGCCGCCCAAGGGCGTTGCGCCTGAAGATTGGGAAGACCGCGAACAATTGCTGTTCCGTTCGACCGATGTTGGCGACGACATGGACCGCGCGCTGGTCAAGTCGAACGGCGACTACACCTACTTTGCAGCCGATGTCGGTTACTTCCAGGACAAATTCGACCGCGGCTTCAAGGAAATGATCTTCATTCTGGGGGCAGACCATTCCGGCTATGTCAAACGCATGGAAGCGTTGGGGCGCGCCATTTCCAGCGGCACCTCAAAGGTCACCGTTCGTCTTTGCCAATTGGTGAAGCTGTACCGCGATGGGCAGCCGTTCAAAATGTCGAAGCGCTCGGGCGATTTCATCACCCTGCGGGATGTGGTTGATGAAGTCGGCCGTGACGCGGTGCGCTTCATGATGCTCTACCGCAAGAACGACGCAGCGCTGGACTTCGACTTCGCCAAGGTGACGGAGCAGTCCAAGGACAACCCTGTCTTTTACGTACAGTATGCCCATGCGCGGGTCTTCAGTGTGATGCGCCAGGCGGTTCGGGACATGGCTGATCTGGATATTTCAGAAGCAGCGCTGAAAAGCGCCGATCTCAGCTTGCTGACGGATGAAGGCGAGGCCGGGCTGATCCGCAAGATGGCCGAATATCCGCGTATCATCGATGCCGCGGCGCTGGCGCACGAGCCACATCGCTTGGCGTTTTACCTCTATGAGCTTGCCAGTTTGCTGCACGCACAGTGGAATCGGGGCCGTGATTTGCCGGATTTACGCTTTATTCACCAAGAAAATGCACCATTGACCCTGGCCAGGCTTGCTCTAGTACATGCCGTTTCCACTATACTTGCCTCAGGGCTGGGAATTATTGGCGCGGCGGCACCAGAAGAAATGCGATAGCGAACTCCGGCGGGTGCCGGTATTTTCGCCGCATTCATTTTGCAGAGAAAACCTGGTCTGTGTAGGCTGGTGTCGGGGGATGCCTGCTGTTTGATAGGTGAGGTCCAGAGGGACCAACTGTAAAATTTATAGGTGCGCTAGTGTGTGAGTATAAAAACGACTTCCTGATGGGCCCGAAAACGGCACTTGAGAGTGGGGAGTGGCTCGGTAGTGACTGTTTCGCGTCCAACGCGGCAGACGATGATTTGGCACAGCTGGCAGCGCTGGTTGGATCACAATCCAAGCTTGTGTCCAACGAAGCCGATGACAAGATCGCGCTGGCCGATGGAGCGCCGGCGCTGGAATTTGATCTCGAAGAAGAACTGGCTCGAGCATTTCAGACCAATGAGTCCGTATCAGAGCCCGACATTTCGATGGCCGACCTTGGTTTGACTGACCCGGTTGTTGGCCAGGTTGGTGCTACACCGGCTCCGGAACCTGTTGTGTCCAGCGATACGCTGCAGGCGCAAATGGAATCTGCTGCAATGCTGTCTCCGGCAACCGAGAGCCTGGATGATCCCATGTCCGGCATCGATTTCAGCGACATGATCGCTGAGGAATTGGACAAGGCTCTTGCCGAAGAAGCGGCTGGATCCCTTGATCCCAAGGTCGCACCTGTTCAAGAAAGACCTGCCTTTCCAGCCGATGATATCGAGCACGAATTGTCCAAGCTGATGGGCCGTCCGGTGTTTGAAGACAATCACGCACCGGCTGCCATGGCTGCTGCCGAAGCATCCGGTCCGCCGATGCCGGTGGAAATTGCCGAACCTTGGCAGAAGGCTGAAGTTGTGAGCGAGTTCCCGGCCCACGAAATGCCGGATATTGCAAACGAATCGCCAACTCATACGGAATATACGCCGGTTCAGATGAGCGATTTCGAGCCAGAGCCCACACCGGTTATTGCAGCAGCAGACCCTGTTGTTGAGGCGCCTGAGGATAACAGTCAGGACCAAATCAACGCCGTATTGGGTGGCGCGGCAGCACTTGCTGCTGCGGCTTCAACGTCATCTCAGGCCAAGCCGCCCCATACGCAAGCCGAACCAATGCAGATGGAAGCGGGTCTGGCGGAACAAGATGCCGATCTGCGCCTGCGCCTGGACGAACTGGATTATGAGCATGGGCGTGAAAAACGCCGTTCCGGCCGCCGCGCCGCTTTTGCAATTGTTGCCGTTGCCCTGCTGGGTGGCACAGCCGCGCTGGCCTGGAATTTTGTTGGTGGTCCGACAGGCGACACACCAACCCTGCTGGCCTCGACCGAACCCGTAAAGGTCAAACCCGTTGATGCTGGCGGCAAGGTCGTGCCCAATCAGGATCAAGCAGTTTATCAGGTGGGCGACGGCGATGCTGCCTCCAAACAGGAGCGCCTGACCGACAACAAAGAGCAGCCCATCACCGTGGCTGTATCGCCAACTGGCGCCAAAACCAATGCCCGCGTCACGTCCAATCAGGGTGACACGACCCCATTGGAACTGAAACCGCGCAGTGTGCGCACTGTTGTGGTGCGCCCGGACGGAACAATTGTCAGCTCTGAAGCGCCGAAGCCGAAGCCGATCGTTGTTGGCACGACGAGCGTGACCGCACCGGCGCTTTCACTGCAGAATCAGGTGGAGAGCGCGATCAACACAACGCCAAGCGGCATCACCGAAGAACCGATTCAGACAGCGGCTATCGCAGCGCCCAAGAAGGTCACCACCGTTCCGGTGACCAGCCTGCGCACCACTGAAGCGGCCCCAGCTGCTGCAACAGCGGCGGAAACTGTGGCGACACCAGCCGTGAAACCTGCCGTTGAACCGGTGGCTGCAGCACCAAAACCTGAGCCTGCTTCGAACGACTTGCCCCAGGTTTCTTCACCCTACGCCGTCCAGGTTTCATCCCAACGTTCGGCTGAAGGCGCCAAGCGCAGTTACGCTACGCTGAGCCGCCGCTTTGCCAGCATTCTCGATGGCCGCGGCGTCGACTATCGCCAGGTTGAAGTGAAGGGCAAAAACTACGTTCGTGTGCGTATCCCTGCACAAGATCGGGCGACAGCCAACCAAATCTGCAGCCAGTTGAAGAACGCTGGTGGGGACTGTTTCGTCACCCGCTAAACAAAAGCAAATAGAATCAATTTCCTAAAGAGCGCCGGTTTTTCCAAACCGGCGCTTTTTTGTGTCCAAGACGACGAAACCATGTCGGGCGAGACGCGGCATGGTTCAATTGATCTTGGTCGCGCCGCTCCAATTTGCCAAACATTCTGAAATCGCTGACCTTTTCGCGCAGTCGAAAGCCCGGAAAAAGGTCAAAATCTGGCCTAATCCGCATACTATCTGGGGATTTAGGGAAAATGCGCCACCACTTGCTTTGGTCGTGCGCCGATCCCCGTGTAGTTTGAATTCAGATTTAGCTATCAGGACGACGCATCAGCCGTGAGCAATGCCGGTGACAACAATCAAAATGCCCCAGCGCGCGATCTTTGGGAAAGTGCGCAACCGGTAGACCGTGCTGTTAACGACCCGGACTTCACCGTCGATGTGGATGGGTTTGAGGGACCTTTGGATCTGCTGCTCGCCATGGCGCGCACCCAGAAGGTCGATCTGACCAAGATTTCCATTCTCGATCTCGCGATCCAATATCTAGAATTCGTTGAAAAGGCGCGGGCACTGCGTCTGGAACTGGCGGCCGACTATCTCGTCATGGCCGCCTGGCTGGCTTATTTGAAGTCGCGCCTGCTGCTGCCCGCTCCGGAAGGTGACGCTGAACCCACCGGCGAGGAATTGGCGGCTCAACTGGCCTTCCGCCTGCAGCGGCTGGAAGCCATGCGGGAAGCAGCCAACAGCTTGATGAACCGCAACCGTCTCGGTCAGGACATTTTTGCCCGCGGTGATCCCGAACCCGTCGTTGTTGATCGGCAAAAGAAGTTTTCGGCAAGCCTGTTTGATCTGCTGACCGCCTATGCGACGCAGCGCCAGCGCCAATCGGTCAGCACAGTTACGATAAACCAGCGTGAGGTTTGGTCGTTGTCCGATGCGCGCGAAATCATCAACCGTTTGATGGGGCGCCTGGAGGACTGGACGTCCCTTGATGCGTTTCTTCACGAATACCTGGTCGATCCAGAAGAGCGTCCGGGTGTCATTGCAAGTTCGTTTGCCGCCAGTTTGGAACTGGTGCGGGAAGGGACCCTCGAACTTCGACAGACCGATGCATTTGCGCCGATCTACATGCGCCAACCAGCCCCGAAATCCACCAACGCAGCCGCACAAGGATAACACTCTATGTCCAACGCCCTGGAAGCCAATGTTCTGCCCTTTCCCCATCTGTTGGAAGAGGAAGCAGGTGCTGGTGCTGAAACCTTGCGCATGGTGCGAATTGTCGAGGCCATGGTCTTCGCTTCGAGCGAGCCGGTGTCGGAAAAGGCGATTGCCGACCGTCTCCCAGAAGGTACTGACATTTCCAAGCTGATTCAGGACGTCCAGATGGCTTACGCCAATCGCGGGGTCAATCTGGTGCGGGTAGGGGATGCTTGGGCATTCCGCACCGCCGAAGATCTCTCGTTCCTGCTGCAGAAAGAGGCTGTGGAGACCCGCAAACTGTCGCGTGCTGCCTTGGAAGTCCTGGCGATCATTGCCTATCACCAGCCGGTGACCCGCGCAGAGGTGGAAGAAGTCCGCGGTGTCGTGACATCAAAGGGCACCCTTGATGTGCTGATGGAGACCGGATGGGTGCGCATGCGCGGCCGCCGCAAAACGCCAGGACGCCCGGTGACCTATGGAACAACGTTGGAGTTTCTGGTTCACTTTGGTCTGGAACAGATCCGTGACCTTCCGGGCATGGATGAGTTGAAAGGTTCCGGACTGCTGCAAAGCCAGGTGCCGGCCAATTTCGCCGTA
>JABSRX010000358.1 GCA_013214695.1 Rhizobiaceae bacterium
TTCCCAGGGACTTCCCGGTTCGATGTATGCCGTCTTTGCTCCAACCGCAGCAATCCAGTCCCGTACAGCTTGAGCGATGAACTCAGGGCCATAACACCTTGGGAATGATGCGCTGACTGAGGCTTTGACCTCCTGCGCAGCCTCCACAGCGAAGCAGGCGGTCATAGCCGGGCCTCAGGTCTCTACAGTGGTTTTGCACAAACCACACCGCAAAGGAGACCGACTATGACCGATTCCACTATTGCACAAACCGAGCCTGTTTTGGTTGCCATTGATATCGCTAAGGCCCGCCACGAAGTTTTGATTGCCGTTCCGGGTAGAAAGCGGCGGCGCCGTCTGACCGTTCTGAACCAGCTTGATGACTTCGACCGGTTGATCGCTACACTTCTAGATTATGACCGTCCTGTCCGCGCGGCTTTTGAGGCAACAGGCAATTATCACCGCGCTCTCGCATACAGGCTTGGGACCGCTGGTTTTGAAGTGAAGTTGGTTTCATCAGTGGCGTTGGCCCGCACCCGAGAAGCACTAAACAACAGTTGGGACAAGAACGACCCCAAGGATGCGCAGGTGATCCTGCATATGATGCAGATCGGCAACGAGCAGTTCTACCATGACCCAATGCTCTGTGGGACAAACGACCTACAAGAACTATCCAAGACGCACGACATCGTTTCCCGTTCCAAGACCGAGCTATGGCATCGGGTGCTGACCCATTACCTGCCGTTGTATTGGCCCGAGGCTGAACGCTTCCATCGCAGCTCACGCAGTGATTGGTTCTTCGCTTTTTTGGAACGCTATCCTTCACCGCACTTTATCTCTGCCATGGACCAAGAGGCATTCATCTCCGACGCTTGGGAGGTTGTCGGCCGCAAAGTCTCAAAAGAACGTTTGCTTGCAGATATTTATCAGAATGCCACATCATCCGTGGGCCTGCCAATTGCACAGGGCTCCGATGCCGCCAGGATGTTCCGTTTGGTTTTGGGCGAAGGGCGCAGCCTGATTGCGCAGCGCAATGAGATTGAGGGCCGAGCTGTCGAACTGCTCGCGAATAACAGCGACTATCAACTGCTGACTTCGATCCCGGGGATTGGCCCAATAAACGCCTTGACCATTCTGGCGGAGGCTGGCGATCTACGCCGCTTTCAGCATCACCGCCAGTTTCTGAAGTTCTGTGGGATGGATCTCGCAACCATCCAGTCCGGTACATTCCGTGGCCAAACCAAGCTGTCCAAATATGGCAATGCCAGATTACGCCGCACGCTATGGATGGCCGGCCAGGTGGCCATCATGCAAAAGACCAACAGCTTCCGAGATAAGTTCGAGCGTTACATCGCCAAGGATCGGCAAAACACACATTTGCGCCGCAAGGCGTATACCGCAATCGCTGCAAAAATGGCCCGTACCGTACACGGAATCATCAAACGCGGCGAACCCTATCGTCCCTTCTTTGAGGGATGATCGACAGCAGAAGGACCTTTCTCTGACAGGGCCGTAGAGGCGAGCTTCCGACCTCGTAGATAATGTTCAGGCCTTCTGCTCAACGACCAAAAGATCTCGTCTTAAGGACGGTGAGAGCCGCAAAAGCGTACTCTGTGTTTGTTATGGGAGAGACATGTTGTTGACCAAAATGCCGAACTGACACACAGTCAAACATGCTGGAACGCTTCAGCATGACAATGACCTGATGCCAAATCAGCCAATCATCCCGATCATAGGACGTTGTCTGAGCGGATGAACTCTGGCTTGCCGTGCTTCATTAGCAATCGGTGCAATACATCCAAAACATCGTCTGCGTT
>JABSRX010000359.1 GCA_013214695.1 Rhizobiaceae bacterium
TCACATCCGCCATAATAGCGGCGTCCCGAATAGCCTTCGGCGTATTTGTTGGTCATCACCGACCCCTGGGCCTCCAATACGGCACGGGAGACGATGTTTTCCGACGCAATCAATTCGACTTCGTGGCGCTGGCGGCCAAGTTCGCCCTTGATGGCGCCAGCCACGGCTGCATCCGTGTCTGTCAGCGAGCGGTTGAAGAATGCGTCGGTTGCGGCGGCGGCTTTTGAGTTCATGTTTTCTGCAATGGCCATGACCAGGCTCCAAAAGGTAGACGTGCTGCGCGGCTGTCGCCGGCAGCATTGGTGAATTTGCTCGAGATATATGTGTGCCTTGATGGTGGCACTATTCCGAATAAGACGTCTCAGTGTCTCATTTTTTGCGTTTTACTGGCTCAATGCCAGTTCGTCTACACCATCACGCTGGTAAATATCGTCGCGGAACTGGGCCGCACCATCGTCGGTCGACCAAGCGCTGATATAGGTGAAATAGACCGGCACAGGTTCGACCAGCTTTAGGTCTGTGCGATCACCTGAGGCGATGATCCGCTCAATGTCACCGCGTCCGGCATCTGGCGTGTCTTTTGCCAGCCAAACCAGCAGGTCACGGACGTTCTTGACGCGCACGCAGCCGGAGGAGTCAAAGCGCAGCAGCTTGTTGAACAGGCCCTTTTGCGGCGTGTCATGCATGTAAACCGCATGCGGGTTCGGGAAGTTGATTTTCACCGACCCCATGGCGTTGATGCGCCCGGGCTCCTGACGGAAGCGGTAATTGACTGCTTCGTCTGTCGACCAGTCCACGGTCCTGGGATCGACCACTTCATTTTTGGTATCGAACAGCAGGATCTTGTTATCGGTCAGATAATTCGGATCCTTGCGCATCAGCGGAATGATATCCTTGAGGATGATCGACTTCGGCGCTGTCCAATAGGGGTTAAGGTTCAACTCATAGATTTTCGAGTTGAGAATCGGCGTCTGACGGCTGATCCGACCAACAATGGCGGTGTGACGCTGAGCCACGACCATGTTTTCGACAGCTTCGATCTGCGCGGCTGGAATGTTGACCATCACATAACGGTCGCCGAGGAAACCCGACATGGATTTCAGACGCACCAGATTGGTCTGCAACTGGCCGAGGCGAATGTCGGCCGGAATGTTCATGGCAGCAAAGGAGTAGCGCCCCAAAACACCGTCAGCCGGCAGGCCGTGGCGGCGCTGAAAGCGCTTGACCGCATCATCCACGTAGGAATCGAACTGATTGGAGAAACCAGCCTTGGTCGGCAAGTCACCGGAAATCATCAACCGCTTGCGCAAAACCGCAACGGAGGGCGATGAAACGCCAATTCTCAGGCTCTTGTTGGCGGGAACGACGGGCCAACCGCCGGAAGCCACGATATTTTGATATTCGGCAATCGCCTGATGCACGTAGTCGATGGTTTGAGGCGCAAAAACCGGCGTGTTGGACGAGACACGCGCTGTTTGACCAGAGCGCGCATCATATTGATCGCCCCAACGGTCGCGGTTGTTGGAATTCAAAATGCGGTCAATCGCTGTTTCAGCCAGTGCACTGCCGGCCGTCAACGTTGTCAGCGCACCGGCGCCTGCAAACGACGCAGCGCGTCTCAGCAGGCTGCGCCGCGAGATTTTCGCGCCAGTTTCAATATCTTTACCCATACGGTCGATCTTCATGACAAGCCCTAGAATTACATGCGAGCAAAACTACTACGCAAATATGCCTCGATTATGGTTAACTAGAGTTAACCAAAAGTAATTGCCGTAGATGCCCAACTCTCCAAC
>JABSRX010000360.1 GCA_013214695.1 Rhizobiaceae bacterium
CAGGCCGGAATAGCTGTTGAGCATGCCAAAACCTGCGACAACCTCGAATGTCGGAACAATCCGCACTTCGACTGGCAGCATCAGCGTGATGAAGATCATCCAGAAAAAAGTCTGCCTGCCTGGAAAGCGGAAATAGACAATGGCGAAAGCTGAGAGCAGCGAGATGATGATCTTCCCCACAGCGATGCCGATTGCCATGATCAGGCTGTTAATCAACATCGTGCCCACGGGCACGTTCACGCCGGAGAAGATGGCGTTTTTGTAATTGATGAAGAACTGATCGCCTGGCCAGATTGGCATCGGTGGGCGGATGATGTCAGCCTGTGTGACCGTCGAGGCCACAAACGCGAGCCAAATCGGGAAAAAGATCACGAGTACGCCAAGGATCATGAAGACATGGGTCAACCAGATGCCCATGCCTTGCTTTTCGACCATGCCGCCTTGCTGCGTCATCAGTAATGCACCCGCTTTTCGACGTATTTGAACTGAATGACCGTCAAGAGCCCCACCACAAGCAATAGGATCACCGATTGCGCCGAGGATGAGCCAAGGTCTTGCCCAACAAACCCGTCCGAGAAGACTTTGTAGACGAGGATCGTAGTCGTTTGTTGCGGGCCGCCACCGGTAATCGTGTGGATGACACCAAAGGTTTCAAAGAAGGCGTAGACCACGTTGACGACGAGCAGGAAGAAGGCCGTGGGCGTGATCAACGGCAGCACGATGCCGAAGAACCGGCGCCAGAAGTGTGCCCCATCAATCGCCGCAGCTTCAATCACAGAGCGCGGCACGGATTGCAGCGCGGCAAAGAAGAACAGAAAGTTATAACTTATACGGCCCCACGCCGAGGCGACGACAACGAGGCCCATCGCTTCGCCGCCGTTCAGCACGTGGTTCCAGTCATATCCCAACTGCCCCAAGTACCAAGAGACAACGCCAACGCGGGTGTTGAACATAAAGAGCCAAAGAACACCAGCAACCGCGGGCGCCACGGCGTAGGGCCAAATCAGCATCGTGCGATAGACGCCTGATCCCTTGATCAACCGGTCAGCAATCACCGCCAGAAACAGGGCCGGTATCATGCTGCAAAGTGTTACAAGGATCGAAAATGTTGCGGTGGTCAAAAAGGCCGCGCGGTAAAATCTGTCGCTCAGCAGAAATTCGAAATTTCCCAACCCCACAAATTGTGAGGAGAGCCCAAACGGGTCAGGAATAAACAGGGATTGCCAGATGGCTTGCGCGGCCGGATAGAAAAAGAATACCGCTGAAATCAGCACTTGAGGCGCAATCAGCACAAGCGGCAGAAACCAGCCCCGAAATGTGACACGCTTTTCCATGACCGACCCAAATCTGGCAGAATTCAGCCCACCCCGCACGAGGCGAGGCGGGCTGAGAGTTGATCAGCGATTGGCTGTTTCAAAGCGGCGCAGGAGTGCGTCACCGCGTTCCTTTGCGCTGTCCATCGCGTCTTGAGCCGACTTGTCGCCGGACCAGATTGCCTCAAGCTCTTCGTCGATGATCCCACGGATTTGATCAAACGAGCCCAACCGCAAACCTTTGGAATTCGCTGTTGGCTGCTTGGCGGTCATCTGGATAACGGCAATATCTGTGCCTGGGTTCTCGTCATAGAAACCTTGGGACTTGGTCAGATCGCCAGCTTCCAACGTGATCGGCAAATAGCCTGTATTCTGGTGCCAGCTTGCCTGCACGTTTGCCTTCGACAAGAAGCTCAGGAATTCACCCACGCCTTTGTACTCCTCGGCATCATGCCCCTCCCTGCCCCAAAGTGAGGCACC
>JABSRX010000361.1 GCA_013214695.1 Rhizobiaceae bacterium
ATGGTGATCTTATTGAGATGGCCGGGGATTGCGACGTGCTGATTGTCATCACGCCCGGTGGTCCGGCGACTAACAAACTGATCAACAAGGGTGTCATTGAGGCACTTGGTCCGGACGGCACATTGGTGAATGTGGCGCGCGGCACGGTTGTCGACGAGGCCGAGATGGTCAAGGCGTTGCAGGATGGTCGGTTGGGCTCAGCCGGTCTGGATGTGTTCGAAGACGAGCCCAACGTTCCCGAAGTGCTGTTCGGCATGAACAATGTTGTTTTGACACCGCACGTGGCGAGCGCAACCCAGGAGACCCGCCAGGCCATGTCGGATCTGGTGGTTGAGAACCTGGTTTCCTATTTCAAACAGGGCAAGGCGGTGACGCCGGTGCCTGAATGCGCTGACCTGGCCTAGAGCTTCGGCCCTCTACCGGACAACGAATAGACGCATGTCGACGGAGCTTTGGTTGCGCGCGCCGGAGCCGACAAATAGGTGGTTGTTGACCCAATTGTACCGTTCATCACCGGTTTCCAGGGTGGCGTGGGTGCGCATGTAGTAAGCTTCGGGCTGGACCTCTTGGCCAGCGGCGATGGCAGCAATCACCTCGGGCGGCCCGTGCCGCAGTCCGCGATTGACGATCTCGATGATGGCGCCGTCCAGCGTTTCCATGGCGTATCGCGTGTCGAGATGGGCCGTTCCACCAATGAATTGCGTCTGCCAATCGGCACCCAGATTGAGAATTTTGCCTTCAAAATGCGGACCGGAAACAGTACCACCGATGATCGGAATGATGCGGCGACGACCGGCAGCGCCTGCGCCCATTTCGATGGGCGCGCCCAGTTGCACATTCAGATCACAAAAGAAATCCAGCCGGGGTTCTGCGGTTTTCGACATTTTGCGCCTCACATGAACAGGTGTCGACTCATCATAGTCTGACGCGCGCGCCGGGCTAGCCCTTCTGTCCAAACAGGATTTTGCGTTCTTCGTCGGTTGGCGGGCGTTGGCGGCGATTGTCCTTGCCCAGCGCCACACCACGCTGCACCGCAGGCCGCTCTTTCACCGCCTGGCGCCAGCGCACCAGATGGGGATAGTCATCCAGCGGCAACTGCATGGCTTTGGCGATCAGCACCCAGGGGAAGTTGATCATGTCGGCAATCGAATAGGCGTCGCCGACAATCCAGTCGCGACCTTCCAAACGGGTGTTCAGCACTGACAGGCAACGCATCGATTCGGCCTCGTAGCGCTTGCGTCCGTATCCTTGGCGCTCTTCTTCCGGGGCATAATTGAAGAAGTGGCTGTGCTGCCCCATCATCGGTCCCTGATTACCGGTCTGCCAGAACAGCCATTCCAGCACTTCCTTTTGCAAAAGCGGATCCGACGGCAGAAACTGCCCGTACTTCTGGGCCAGGTAAAACATGATGGCGCCGGATTCGAATATCGGAACAGCAGGATCGGCGTCATGGTCGACGATTGCCGGCATGCGGTTGTTGGGGCTGATCTTCAGGAAGTCCGGCTTGAACTGGTCGCCCTGGCCGATATTGACGAAGATCGTGTTGTAGTCGACGCCAAGCTCTTCGAGCAAAATCGACACCTTCCAACCGTTCGGTGTTGGCCAATAATAAAAGTCGATCATGTGCCGGTTCCTTCGAAGCCGCCGAGACTTGTGACGCCGTCGCTGGCTAGTTGCTCGATTTCTGCGTCGCTCAGTCCAAGATGTCCGAGGATCTGATGACTGTCGGCACCCAGCAGCGGCGCGGGCAGGCGGAAACTCGTGGGTGATTTTGAAAACCGC
>JABSRX010000362.1 GCA_013214695.1 Rhizobiaceae bacterium
TTGCACCCATAAGGCACAAAAAAATTTTTGATCAGAAAAGTTCATGAATTATTCTGAAAAATGATAATTTTTGCATAACTATCGTAAAATCATTGATAAAACGCATTATTATGCAATAGTAACAACTTCAAGATATTTACAATGTTTTTATAAAGATAAAATGATTTGCACACACAAGGCACAAAAAATATCGTTATTTCAAAAAAAAATTTCTTAAAAAAATGCAAAAAAATTATAATGTGTATGTGCCTTTTGTACAACAATCATATAATGTTTATACCAAAAATATAAAGCATACATATGAATGGTTTCAAAAAATATATCAAAGTACATGCATCCATCAGGCACAAAATTTAATTCAATTTTTTCTGTATAGCCTAAAATTTATGAATTTTTGAGTTTTTACACAAATTAATACAATTTCAAAATTACTTTTATTTTTCTCAAAATTTTGAAATCCACAAAATTTTACTGTGCCATTTGTGTACAAATATTTTTAAAAATACTAAAGCATAGGAGAATATGTCAAGAATAAATTCGCCTGATAATATTTTTCTAGCACGACTTAAACCACAAAATTATTCCATTACAAGACAACAAACAAAAATTACGCTTTTACGCAGTAAAACGCTGATGTTGATATTTTTCGCAAATTTTTTGCTGTGAAGAGATCTGCTTCCCTCGCGATTCGGAGGGCCGCACTCAGAAATTTTTTGCAAATGTAATTTGATCAGTTTTTCAGTTTAGTAAATATTTTGCAAAAAAGTTGAAGGTCTCGAAAAAAATTATTTTTCCAAAAAAAAAACTAGTATTTGTACACATAAGGCACAAAATATGGGTACCACTCGCTTTTTTTTTTCTTGAAAAGGGGGTTTTGAGAATGGTGAATTTGAAATGTGCCATATGTACGTAAATAAATTTTTTTTCTTCAAATTATACATATCTCAAATATTTTCAAAGTTTTATAGCATATAAGAAATGTCCAATAGTTAGCTGCAAAAATAAAAGAAATTCAACCATCATACTAACACGCGAAAAATTCAAAAAAAAAAAAAAAAAGTCAAAATCGTGAAATTAGCGTTTTTCTGCAGAAATGCGTAATTTTGATCATTGCTGCCGATTATGATAAATTTCATGGAAGAATTTCTGCCAGAAGCAAATTAGTATATAAATTTTTTCTTTGGGCTTTATAAAATTAGTGTTACGTTTTTGAAGATTATTTGCACACATCAGGCACATCAGGCACACTCTACAAATTTCCGTAAAAATTCATAAATTCATAAATTTTGGCTATACATAAAAACTGATTTAAATTTTGTGCCTAATGGATGCAAATAATTTAATATATTTTTTGAGATCACTCATATGTGTGCTATATATTTTTGGTATAGACGTTATATTATTGTTGTACAAATGGCACATATATATAAAAATTTTCCTGCAAATTTTGAAGAAACTTTTTTTTGAAATAACGATATTTTTTGTGCCTTTTGTGTGCAAATCATTTTGTTTTTATAAATATGTTGTAAATATGTTGAAGTTGTTATTTCCTCAAAATAATGTGTTTTACGCTGTTTAAGACGAAAATAATCGTTTTTTCTGGATTTTTCAAAAAAAAAAGCTCTTTGCTGGTAAAATTTTTTTTGTGCCTTATGGGTGCAAATCATGCATTAATATTTTTTTGAGAAATTCTACCCATATATATCTATCTACCATTGCAACCATTTTTTTATCGTACCTCCAAAGGAAAAGATACATCTCATTT
>JABSRX010000363.1 GCA_013214695.1 Rhizobiaceae bacterium
CGAGCAATTGTTGATGGGAAATTCGATGATTGCTGCAAATTCAATACCCGGACGCTGGGTTCAGCGGGCGCGGGAACGGTGGAACTTGCTCGGTTTGTGTTTGCGCTCACGCTGTCGGGCGCTAAAGCGCCCTTCGCTCCGCAATTCTGTTTTTGGGGCGGGCCTGACCGGCCCGGACGGCTCTTCGCCGTCTTCTACGGAAACTGATGTGCCTGCATTACGGAGCTTGCCGTCTTCATCGCAAACCCAAGAGAGATGGCGCCGTCGTCGAGGCGAGGCAAATTCGGTGGCAAAGTGTCAGCCCGCCGATAGGCGAGCCGCGAAGCGCCCCCGCGGAGCGAAGGGCATAGGCACGTCAGTGCCGGAGCCCGACAGCGTGAGCGCAAATCAAAACCGCGAAGGACGCAAAGCGTCCGACAGCGTGAGCACAAACACAAATCGCTCTGTCCAGTCGTATTGCATCGGCGCTTACTCCTGAAGAATGCGAACATTTTTCACGGGTCTCTGCAACGCCGATCATCAGGCTACCGGCACTGTGACCGCAATAGTCGCATTGCGAATTTGTCAGGGCGACAGGCGTACAGCAATGTGAAATAAACGAGCAAAAGGCATTTAGGGAAAATCAAAAATGACAGAAACGATTGGCTTTGTAGGCGTTGGCTTGATGGGTCATGGCATGGCGAAAAACATCCTGAAGGCCGGCTATTCCCTCTCCGCAATCGCGCACAGAAACCGGGCGCCGGTGGAAGATCTTGTCTCCAGAGGCGCAACGGAGGCGGCCTCATTGGAAGAGCTGGGCAGCAGCTCGACAATTGTTCATATCTGCGCGCCAGTGTCACCTGAAGTTGAGGCCGTGGTTTCTGTGCTGATGAATACCATGAAGCCAGGCGGCGTGATTGTCGACTGTTCAACCTCCGACCCAACCAACACAATTGCCCTGGCCGACAAACTGAATTCTGCTGGTCTTCATCTTACGGACGCACCGCTAGGCGGCACACCGGTGCAGGCCGAGGCCGGAGAACTTTCCACCATGGTGGGTGCCGACAAAGAGATTTTCGACCGGATCCAGCCGGTGATCTCGGCCTGGGCCCAGGCCATCGTGCACATTGGACCAGCCGGTACCGGGCACAAAATGAAGCTGCTGAACAACTTCCTCTCTCTCGGCTATGCCGCCCTCTACTCGGAAGCGCTCGCCCTGTCGGAGAAGGTCGGTATTACCAGTGCCCAATTTGACTCGGTCATTCGCGGCAGCCGGATGGATTGTGGTTTCTATCAAACCTTCATGGACTGCGTGGTCGGAGGCAATCGGGAAGCGCACAAATTCACGATGAAGAACGCGCTGAAAGATTTGAAATATCTGGAATCGATGGCCGACAGCGTCAGCCTGTCCAATCCGATTGGCAACGCGGCAAAGAACTCCTTCGCCCAGGCAATCGCATCCGGTCTGGATGGTCCCGAAGACTATGTCCCTCATCTTTCCGACTTTGTAAAAAAACAAAACGGATGTGGCTAGGCGCTTCTATGCAGCAAACACCCGATGGCACTTTGTTGCTTCACAGGCCGGCCCGATGGCAGCCGACCGCGTTTGAGTTCAAGTTTGAGTCCTTGTTAGGCTGAAGCTCAATTCTTCCTCTCACGGTGGGGTAGGGCGCATGCGCTTCGTTTTGGTTTTGACGTTGGTTCTTCTGGGCTCCTTTGCCCGGGCAGAAGAGGTCGATTTGGAGCTCGTATTACTGGCCGATGCCTCTGGTTCCATATCCGAGGACG
>JABSRX010000364.1 GCA_013214695.1 Rhizobiaceae bacterium
AGAGTGGATGTGTACAGAATAAAGGCATACAAATTCGCAGAGACAGTGGTGGATGTAATTAACAAAGTGAAAGAGATAATACTGTGGGTATGCACAAGAAGAAAGCAGAAAGGCAACTACAGATGGGAGCCTATTCTGCCTAACACAGAGGACACAGTGCTGTGTCCAGTGAGAGCTTTCAGACGTTATTTGGAAACAGCACAACTCAGTCTGATGTGGTCAGGGAGACCTATGAGGACTGAACATGGAGAAGACATGTGTGTGTGGAGAAGTAGCATGCCCAAGCAAGCATACCAGAAAATGATGGGTACTGGACATCATTATGGGATTGCCCCAGACACAATCTCTGGAGATTGCAAAAGGATTTTGGATATAGGAGAGGTAGACACAGTAAGATGGAAGGCAGACAGCATCAGAGGGGCTACTGCATCGATCATGGTGGAGATGGGAGTTCCCAATGATCAGATTATGGACAGAGGAGGTTGGCTAGATGCAATGGTATTTCAGAAGTATTACAACAGAGGGGGTAGAAAAGTAAATTGGATGGTACTACTGAGCAAGAGTTTAGAACTCAACAGGCAATCTGGTGACAAACAATTGGAGAATTCAAAGGACAATTTTGCTACAGATATTAGACAAGTGTTAGAGGAGTTAAAGAAAGGTCAGAATGAGTTTCTAAGAGATCTGTTGGATTTGAAGGCTGTTGATGTTAAGAAGTTTAGTGAGGAGTACTTAAGCAACAGCAGTGCTGGTATGGAGGCCGTAGCCTCCCCCCAGTACAACGAGCTTGTGAGGTTGGATAGGGGGGAGGCTAGGCCTCATACCAGCTCTGCTGCCCACCCACCCACACCTTCATCAACAGACACATCAACTACAACTACTAACACCTTGCAGGTGCTCTCGGCGACCACCTCTAGAGACAGAAAGAGAGACAGAACAGAGAGAGACAGTGACAGAAGGGACAGTGTTACAGTCAGTGAAGAAGTAGAGAGGAGAAAAGAGCAACCAGGGAAGAAGAAAGCTAAGAAAACAGACAAGTCAGACAGGAAAGCCAAGAGGCTGAAGAGAACCAAGGAGGATTCTGGTAAAGAGAAAGGTGCCTCTAGTGTGGAAGAGGATTATATCCCATGTTCAGCTAACATTGACCCCAAGGGGCAGAGCAGTGGAATTAAGAGAAAGGTTACAGCTACAACTAAGGGGAGCACAGGGGCTGCCCCATCCTCAACCACTCAATAGGTGAGTGGGGAACCACCTGGCCTTGTTTCTTCAAGGCCAGGAAGCCAGGTCCAAGTTCTGCATTACTTGGCCTGGTACTGCTCGGGAGAATGAGAATACCTTGCTGTTGAGCAACTATATTTCAAAGAAATAATAATCGCGCTACTTGGTGGCCCCACAGGTTTGGGGCTGGCCTAACAAGGTCTTTGATGTAAGCCTAGTAAAAGTGTTGGGAATTACCTATACAAAAGCACACTTCATTGTTCATGTTTACAGCTGATGGGTAGGGATGGTAATCTAAAAGAACATTATTGTCAGTTGTATTCATGAAGCATGGTTCAGGTGAGACAATCATTTAGATGACCTTCAGCAGTCAACATGAAAATGAAACTGGTGGAGTGAGGGAAAATGAGAATACTAATGGACCATGCACCTGATTACGGTTAATTGCTAAATAAGCAACAGCAGAGCTGGTATGAGGCCTAGCCTCCCCCCTATCCAACCTCACAAGCTCGTTGTACTGGGGGGGGGGGGGGGGGG
>JABSRX010000365.1 GCA_013214695.1 Rhizobiaceae bacterium
TTGTCCGCGTGCCCAGGGGTTCGCCCGATAGCCGAGATAGGGCGCAAAGAGACCCAAGACGTTTCCTTTCACCTGGATGACCGCGATGATCATCAGAAGGATCCACGCGGTTAGCAGGGCACCGGCAATGATGTCGATTCGCCGCTGTACATCGGGTTGACGTAAGCGGTCAGTTTCCATGTAAGCCATGGCATGGCTGCAACGTTCCGGGAGTGGGCCGTTGATCTTCTGGCTGATCGGCTTCACGAGCAAGCCGAAAGCGACGACAAACCAAAGCACCTGCCACCACGCAGAAGTTAAAGACGTGGGTCCAATCGTGAGTTGGTAGATTTGGTAGTTGTTGTAAAAAACATCGGCAACATACCAGACGGCAACCGTGCCAAGGACGGCACAGGCCGTGAGTCCCCAGGCCTGTCGCCGTGCTTTCCATGCGCGCGCCATGAAGAAGGCGATAGCGATGCACGTTAAAAAGAACGGCAGAGGCATGGACCAGATCTGCTGCATTATTGTTTGATATTTGAATCAGCTCACTGGGTGACGACAGAATCAGGCCGCGGCCGTTCGCCCAGGAGCCAACAATAAACTTCAATCATTTCGGAAGCGATTCGTGGCCAAGTAAAGCGATCTTCTACGAGCGTCCGCCCGTAAGTTCCCATCTCTCGGAATTTGGTTTCACTCAGATCAAAAAAATCAGTCAGCTTCTCTGCGAGTCGGTCAATTTTCGTTTCGAGCTCGACGGCGGCTCCCGCCGCAAATCCCTCCGGAATGTTGCAATGAACTGTCATGGCAACAGGAAGTTGGTAAGACCAAGCTTCCAAAACCGTCATGGGCATTCCTTCGCTGAAGCTAGGAAGGATGAGAGCATCGCCAAGTCGAAAAAGGAGGTCTTTTTCTTTACCAAATGCGGGTCCTACAAAAGCGATGTCAGCTGAAATGTTACTTCTTGATTGCAATTCACTGATTGGAATAGAAGCGCGGGAAACATTGAGGCTGTCGCACAAGTGATGCAGTTCGCTGAGGTGATTCTCTTGGTCCCATCCGGCAATGACAAAGAGCCAATCTCCCCGGTTCTTAACTTTGGCGAATGCCTGGATGGCATTGATTAGACCCTTCTTAGGATGGATACGCCCCAGGAACAGGAGGATTTTCCTCTTGTGGGATTTGTCTTCTCGATCGATCGATTCGGGTAAATCAATTCCATTGGGAATCGTAGCAATTGGTCCCTTGATACCAAATCGGCGAAATGCCTGTTCTTCTGGCTTACACAACGCATGGAGGCAAGAAGCATTCTTCAAATGTCGATTTTCAAAGGCTTTTGCCGCTAGCTTCTTCTTTGCTCGCGAGCAGTTGAGTGCCCATTCGTCAAGCATTCCGTGTGGGCTGACCAGATATGGCGTATTGCTCTTGGTGGCAAAACCGGGGACTGTCAGCGAAGCTTGGGTCCAAAGACCGTGGGTGTGGATGATGGTTGGAGACTGATTCCTAAGAGTATCCTTCATTGCGGGCGCCCAAGTCATCCACGGCAGGCGTTTGGTTGGAAGCGCAGAAAGGTGGTGGCCCGGCCATCGGTCGATTTCAGTTCCACTATCGCGATGGCCAATTGCGTTAACTTCCAAGCCGGTGGCGAACTGTGCAGAAACGAGAGAGCTTAAAGCTTCGGGAATTCCTCCACCGAAAGTGGAGACGGAAGCTGTGACATGGGTAACGCTGTCCAAACTCACCGTCTTAGTCTATTTGAAGTTGATATC
>JABSRX010000366.1 GCA_013214695.1 Rhizobiaceae bacterium
TTACCCATTCGCGTCTGCCGGTGATCGGCGAATCGGTCGATGAAATCTCCGGCTTCGTGCTGACTCGTGATCTGCTGCAGGCGGTGGTCAACAAGAAGGGCAAGAGCAAGGCGTCCGACTTTGTGCGCGAACTGCCGATTGTCGCCGAAGACGTCGACCTGGACGCCCTGCTGGACCTGCTGCTGGAACGTGATGCTCATATTGCCCTGGTGCAGGACGAATATGGTGGCACGGCCGGACTGGTGACGATGGAGGATGTCATCGAAACCCTGTTGGGCAGCGAAATTGTCGATGAGCACGACAAGGCGGCTGACCTGCGCCAGGTGGCCAAGGAGCGCGCCAAACAGCGCAAGAAGTCCTGATCAGCGCGCTGGTTGCTCGCTTCCCTTATTTTTGCCGCATCAACAGCAAGCCGCAGAGCGTTGTCCCCAGCGCCAATACAACCATGTAAGGCGTCGCCTGGTTCCAGTTGTTGACTTCAGAAACCGCCGCCGCCGCCGCCGCGGCGGCGAGGGGTGGGCCGGACAATTGCCCGATTGCCGATCCTTGCGCCAGCATGCCGCTTAACACCGAAATGGCCGCCACACTGCCGGCCAGAGACGGTATCAGCCCGAACAGCGAACTGGGTATCAGTCCGGTCAATAGTCCCATCGCGAGCGCTGCCGCAATCCGTGCCTCAATCGATAGGCCGGTGTTGAACACCAAAAACGACAGCGCCGCTGCAGATCCTGCGCCGATCACGATAAGTAGGGAAAACCGCATGCCCTTGCGATTGAGCCAGCTGGCGCCAAGGCTGCCGATCATACTCATGAAGATGAATCCGCCGCCGATCGACGCGGCGGCCATGGAGCCAAATCCTTCGTCGCTGATGAAGATCAGCGGCAGAAAGCCGGCGACGATGAAATAAAGCGCCGCATATTGGCCAAATGCCAGTGCCGCGAGCAGCGGGCCAGGCCGAAACACCATGGCGAAAAAGCCACTGCTTTGGGGCGCAGCCGCCGGTTTGGGCAGGGTACGACCGACAATGAAAATGGCCGCGGTGATGCACAGGATCATGACCGACGTCAGCACCCACAGCAAACGCCAATCGAAATAGGCCAGCACCACGCCTGAAATCAGCATCATGACCACTGAGCCGGTCGGCAGGAAAAGGCTCCACAGCGCCAGCGCGGTTGGGTGGTCGGCGTCCGAGGCGGCGCGATAGATCAGCAGCGGGATCGAGGTGACGGTCAACCAGTAGCCCATGCCTTCAAAAACCCGACTGATCAGCAGGACATCGCCGTCCGAGACGGTGCTGGCCACCAGGCCGGAGACGGCGGACAGCATCAGTCCGAAAAGGGCGGTGCGAAAATGTCCAAACCAGTTGGCCACCATGCCAAGAAAGGCAGCAAAAGGCGCCGCGACCAGAGCAAAAATCGACACCATCCACCCGGCCTGGACCAGGGAAATGCCGAGCTCGTCCTGCAGATAGGGCAAAGCCACAGGTACCTTGCCCACCTGCAGCGCCACGGCAACGCCGCCACCAATCAGGATCAGGATTTTGAACCAGGAGGTTTGAAGCGTTTCATTCATGAGAAGATGACCCTAGGCGGGACGACACCGGAGGCGCAATTGATTTCCGTCGCGGCGGCCACCGCCGCCCAATCTGCACTTTTAGGCCGGGTCTGTCTTGTCTTGGGTTTTGGGCCGCGCCTGCTGACTCAGAATACCGGACGCCAGAAATACACCCACCACC
>JABSRX010000367.1 GCA_013214695.1 Rhizobiaceae bacterium
GAAAAAATGGCCGACGTGGAAACGTCTTACGACGGTGAAACGTTTTGAAAAAGTGGGACACGTGGAAACGTTTTGCGTTGTCCAAAACGTTTCCACGTGTCCAGGTTCTTGAGGAGTTACACGTGCCTAGTAGTAGTAGTAGTAGTAACCAGCGGTACCACCTCAGGACTGGTCCGACGGTAGAACGTTTTGGGTGCCCCAAAACGTTCTGACGTACGGCACTTTCTCAAAACGTTCTCACGTCTTAAAACGTTTGCACGTCGGATGGTAGGATTTGCACATCTATGGATCGGACGTGCAAACGTTTCACGGATGCAGAACGTTTGCACGTACACGCCGTCACGAAAACGTTCTAACGTCTCCCACGACCATCGCGACGTGCAAACGTTTCACTGCCATTCCGGGGCAAAACGTTCTACCGTCAAAACGTTCTCACGTAGGCACCCCTCCAAAACGTTCTCCGCTTCGACGTCAGAACGTTTTGGTCTTTTTCGCACGTGCAAACGTTTTGCTGAATTTACAAAACGTTTGCACGTCGAGCGGTTGGGGGCAAAACGTTTGCACGTCAAACGTTCTGACGTCGAGGGGGGGGGTGCGCTGTCGAGCTCGTTAGCGTTGACGTGCCAACGCTCGACGTGCCAACGAAGTGCCGAAATAAAACGTTCTCACGTCGACACTTGCCCAGCTCGGGAGCTGACGTTGGCACGTCGGAACGTTTGCACGTCGGCGCGTCGCCAGAACGTTTGCACGTCGCCGTCATTGCGCCGACGTGCAAACGTTTTGCAAAACGCGAAAAGGAAACGTTTTGACGAGCGTGCCGACGTGCAAACGTTTTAAGCATACCGCAAAACGTTTGCACGTCGCCGCAGTCCTGCGGCGTGCGAAGCACACGCCGCGACCGCGCGACGTGAGAACGTTTTTTGCGTGCGCGAAAACGTTCTCACGTCAGCCATGCTCCCAAAACGCGCTCCCCCTCAAATTGCAAAACGTTTGCACGTCGAGCATGTTGGGGCAAAACGTTTGCACGTCCAACGCTCGACGTGCCAACGAAGTTCCGAATCCAAAACGTTCTCACGTCGACGAAAAGCGCCGACGTGCAAACGTTTCTCCACCGCGTCGACGTGCAAACGTTTTGCCAGAGCGTGTGCTAAAACGTTTGCACGTCGGCGCGATTTGTCGACGTGCAAACGTTTCACCAAACGCAAGCTCGGCCACCACCCTGTGCGCGGAATGCCAGAACGTTTGCACGTACGCGCCTCCACGTGCGCGCAGAAACGTTCTACCGTCTAAGGCAGCCGCCCTGCGTAGTGGTAGAAGCAGTAGTAGTAGCTGTAGTGGTAGTAGTAGGTCAACGTGCAAACGTTTTTGCGTGTACCCAGAACGTTTGCACGTCGCCACCTTCGAAAAACGTTCTGACGTCAGAACGTTTGCACGTCGGCACCACAGGGAAAACGTTCTACCGTCTAAGCCTTCATCTGGAAATGTGCTCGACGTGCAAACGTTCTGCTCTGCGGGGCGTCTTTGTCATGATGGGGTCAATGCTTTTTCGTTGTTGGACGTGCAAACGTTTTAAGACGTGAGAACGTTTTGAGGAAGTGCTGTACGTCAGAACGTTTTGAGGTACCCAAAACGTTCTACCGTCGAGCGTGTCTTGAGGTGGTACCCCTGGTTACTACTACTACTACTACTACTACTACTACTACTACTACTACTACTACTACTACCACT
>JABSRX010000037.1 GCA_013214695.1 Rhizobiaceae bacterium
TCCTCATCCGTGAAGGCGGGGAAATCTTCGCCCTTCAGGGCTTTCAGATGTTCAATGCACTCGTCCCAGGTGGTTGGCTGCCTGGCCCGCTGCATCTGCACGGTGCGCCGGGCGATTCCGACGGCATCAAATTCGGGAGCGGCATCGTTGAGAACCAGTTTCTGGACCAGGCCAGGGCGCTTCGTCATGGCGGCGAAAACCGCAAACACACTGTAGCCGGATACCACCATGTCAACATGGTGCATGTTGTGGGCGTCGCAAAAGCTGATCAGGTCGTCGGCGTCGCTGGCCACCGAGGAACCGGCAATACCCTGATGATCCGACTGTCCGCGCCCGCGCATGTCCAGCGTGATGATCTTTTGCGCTGATTGCGGCTGGCAGGCCAGCGCCAGGGCAAAGCGATGATGCTGCCGCGAATTGCCAAGCTCTGTTGCCAGGCAGAGCAGGGGGGTGGTCATCATCGGCGCGCTTTTTTTCTTCGGCTTCGGCCCGTCCATGCGTTGGTAGACATAGCCGCGCAACATGGCGCCATCCCCCATCGACGCTTCGACAGGGGTCTGCACGATCAGCGCATCGGCGAGATTAAATTCTTTCGGCGACGGGGCCGCAGATTGCGAATTCACGGGCAACTTTCTGAATTTGGCAATATGTCATTTCAGGTGAAATAAGTGTGGCGCCCATTATAGGCAAGGGCGCCGCCGGGCACAAAGGCCCGGTTTCACATATCTGTCAGGTATTGTGTTGGGTCAGGTGCGGCGTCCGCGGCGCAGATCCCGGTCTGTGGACAGTTTGGCCCCCTTCAGACGGGTCTTGTAGACCTGATAGTTCTCCATCACGCGCTGCACATAGTTGCGGGTTTCGGCGTAAGGGATCTGCTCGACCCAATCGATGGCAAATTCCAGCGACTTGCCGCGCGGATCACCAAACCGTTCGATCCATTCCTGGGCCCGCAACGGCCCGGCATTGTAGGCAACGAAGGTGAGAATGTAGGAACCGCCAAACCGTTCCATCTGCTGATCCAGATAGGCGGTGCCCAGTTGCACATTGTAGCTGGCGCTGGTGACCAGCTTGTTGCGCGAATATTTGACGCCGATATTGCGCGCCGTGCGCTTGGCGGTCGACGGCAGCAATTGCAGCAGGCCCAAAGCGTTGGCCGACGAGCGGGCATCGACCCGGAAGGTGCTTTCCTGGCGTGCGACCGCATAGGCCAGCGGCAGGCCGGCACCGCTGGTGCGGGCGCTCTTTGGAATGGCGCCGATCGGCCATGCCAATGTGTCGACATTCATGCCGCGGATGAAACCGATCTTGCCGACCTGCAGCGACAACTGATGGTCGCCGCTGCGTTCGGCACGGGCAGCCAGCAGGGCCAGTTCGCCCGGGTCATTCAACCGACGGGCCAAGTGGCGGTAAATTGGACGGGCCAGGGACTCGCGACCGGCCGATTCCAGTTTGGCGATCGCCTGGACCAGTTCATATCGTGGAAACTGTGCCCGCACGTTGTCGGTTGGGCGGGCGCGGGAAACGTCGATGGCCGAGCGTCCCAGTTTGCGGGCCGCCAATTGACCATAATAGGTCGTGTCGTGCACGGCAGCGGCCTGATAATGGGCCTGTGCCTGAGCCGGGTCGCGCAGGGCGCGCGCCATCCAGTAATGACCGCGGGACTTGCTCAGCGGTGTGCCGGCCAACTGTGTCAGTTTTTCAAAATGGCGGAAGGCAGTCTTCGAATCTTTGACTTTGCGCAGGGCGATCCAACCGGCGTAGAATTCGGCATCCAACCGCTTGGTCTTCGAGCGCGCCACATTGCGGGAAACGACGCTGTAGGCGGTTTTCGGCTTGTTCACCTCGAGCAGGTCGGAGGCCAAAATGCGCTGCTCAATCCAGAACGAGTCAGCGGTTTTGGGATGAATCTTTTTCACATCCGCTTGCCGTAACACTTTGGCAGCCTGAGATAATTTTCCCTGACGCCGCAGGTGACGGGCCTTTGCCAAAAGATAGGTCGGGTCGCTGTGCTGGAAGCCCGGCACGTTCGCCAGCGCCTGGCTGGCGGACCGCTGTTTGCGTTCGACGGCCGCAAAGGCTTTCACCAGCCGTGTGACGCCCGCCTTGCCGGCAATGCGTTCTGCACCGCGCAGGCGTTTGTGGGAGAGCAGATACTCTACCCGGGCGCGATAATCGGCCTTCTGCAAAACGGAGCCGAGATGCTTCAGGATGTAGTTTTCTTCATCGCGTTCCAGTTTCCGGCCTTGCCAGATTGGCGCGATGATGCGGCGGGCCGCTTTGTTGTTGCCGGCACGTTTGTGGGCAACAGCGAGCGCCACGGTGGCCTGATAGGATTCCGGTGCCGAATTGGCAAAGGCTGCGCGAATGCTGGCGTCGTCAGCGTCCTTGATGACCAGGCGCTCCAGATTGCCACGCATGCGGCTGGCACCTGGCCAATGGGCGAGGTCCTGCGAAATCTTGTTCAGTGTTTGCGGGTCGACATTGCGTCCATCCATCGCGATCGCCCAGGCCATCACCTTGCGTTCAAGCGAGCCCGGCGTCANTTTGGCGCGGGCCGCCAGCGCTGCATCCATGTCGCGCTTGGTCAGCGCCTTCAGACCGGCTTTCAGGGTCGGGGAGGCGGGAGCCGTGTCCACCGCACCGGCGCGGGGCAGACTGGAGGCATGGGCAGAACCGCCCACAGAACCGGTGGTCATCGGATCGATATTCGAACCGGACTGGGCGATGGCGGCGAAGCTGACGCTGGCGAAGACGCCTAGCGCGGCTGCAGATTTGATCCATTTTGGCGCTGCAGCATGGCTGACGGAAGCGGCAAGCTTCGAGGCAACGCGGGCAGCGATTGTGGGGGCAGAATGTATCATGGGACGTCGAGCTCTTTACGAAATACTGTGCGGCGGCTTTGCGAGGCCGATGCGAAACTCAATTCACCTCCGATTATTCAACAAACAGGTTTAGACCGGGTTAACGAGAAGTTACTCGAATTCGAGCAATTCTACCATTCACGCTTGCTCCAGCGGCAGCCGGTGCTATGTTGCGGCGCAATTCAGATAAAAGTTGGGCCAATGGAGAGTTTCATGCGTCCCAACCGCCCACGTTTCAGGAGAAGACTGGTGTCCTACCCCCTATTCAGCAGGTCCAATACTGCGCTCGTCACGCCCATGCTCGAAGATGGGACAGTGGACGAAAAGGGCTTTGCTGATTTCGTCAATTGGCAGATCGAACAGGGGACGCACGGGCTTGTTCCTGTGGGCACCACAGGCGAGTCGCCAACGCTGACTCACGCCGAGCACAAGCGCGTCGTTGAGATCTGCGTCGAAGTGGCTGCCGGTCGTGTGCCGGTGATGGCCGGTGCCGGTTCCAACAACACGGTGGAAGCCATCGAGTTCGCCCAGCACGCTGAAAAAGTCGGCGCTGATGGCATTCTCGTTGTCACACCCTATTACAACAAGCCCAGCCAGCGCGGCCTGAAGGCACATTTCTCGGCGATTGCCGAAGCCACCAGCCTGCCGATTTTCATCTACAATATTCCCGGCCGCTCGATCATCGACATGACCCCGGAAACCATGGGCGAACTGGCCAACGGCTACGAAAACATTGCCGGCGTCAAGGACGCCACCGGTGATGTCACCCGGGCCAGCTGGCAGCGCGCCACCTGTGGTCAGGATTTCATCCAGCTGACCGGTGAAGATGCATCGGCTCTCGGTTTCTTTGCCCATGGCGGCGTTGGCTGCATCTCGGTGACCGCCAATGTGGCGCCGGCTCTGTGCTCGCAGTTCCAGCAGGCGATGGCCGATGGCGACATGGCAACCGCGTTGAACCTGCAGGACCGTCTGCTGCCATTGCACGATGCGCTGTTCATCGAGCCCAATCCGGGCGGCGCAAAGTTCGCGCTGAGCCTGCTTGGCAAAATGAACAATGTACAGCGCAGCCCGCTTGTGCCGATTGAAGCGGCCACCGAGCAGAAGGTGCGCGACGCGATGGTTCATGCCGGGCTGATCAACTAACGCCCGAAAGGGTCCAGGCACCTCAATGGCACCTCGCAAGAAGGCTGATCCAAGCAACAAGACCGTCGCCGAAAACCGCAAGGCGCGGTACAATTATGCCATCGAAGACACCTTCGAGGCTGGTCTTGTGCTGGGCGGAACCGAGGTGAAATCGCTGCGCAACGGCAAGGCCAATATTGCTGAATCCTACGCCAGCTACGAAGACGGTGAGCTGTGGCTGATCAACAGCCATATCCCGGAATATCTGCAGGCCAACCGTTTCAACCACGAACCCCGTCGCCGCCGCAAACTGCTGATGTCGAAACGGGAAATATCCCGCCTGTCCCAGGCTGTTGCCCGTGAGGGCATGACGCTGATCCCGCTCAAACTCTATTTCAATGAGCGCGGACGGGCCAAGCTGCAACTCGGCCTCGGCAAGGGCAAGAAGGTCCACGACAAGCGCGAGACCGAGAAGAAGCGGGATTGGAATCGTGAGAAGTCACGGTTGATGCGCGACCGTGGCTGAGCTGTCTATCATCGAAGATCCAGACCATGTCGATTGGGCCCATCTGCACGATCTGCTGCACCGCAGCTTTGCCTATATGGACGGGCGGATCGATCCGCCCAGCTCGCTGCATCGTTTGACGGTCGACGGACTGGCCCAGAAGGCAAAGGACGAAACACTGATCCTCGCCAGCCAGGACGATAAGGTCATCGGCTGCATGTTTTGCCGCAAGGAACTGCCCTGGCTCTATGTCGGCAAGGTTGCCGTCGAAGAAGACCTGCAGGGGCAGGGGATTGGCGCCCGGCTGTTTGACCACGCTTTCAAGATGGCCAGGCGGGATGGCTTTGAAGGTCTTGAACTGGAAACCCGCGTCGAACTGATCGAAAACCACCGCGCCTTTGGCAAGCTTGGTTTTGTGAAGGTCGGCGAAGACGCCCATGCGGGCTATGACCGGCCGACCAGCATCCGCATGCGGGCAGAATTGAAATCCGGTTAGCGCTTCGGCAAGGCCTCGATGATGACGAAAGCCTGGGCAAGCGGGAAGTCGTCGGTGATCGTCAGGTGGATCGACGGTTCCATGCCTTCCGGCATCATCATATTGAGCCGTTTCAGGGCACCGTTGGTCAGCTTCAGTGTCGGCTTGCCGCTGGGCAGGTTGACCACCCCCATGTCGCGCCAAAAGACGCCGTTTGACAGGCCCGTACCGAGCGCCTTGGAGCAGGCTTCCTTGGCCGCAAAACGCTTGGCGTAAGAGGCCGCCCGTTCACGCCGCCGCTCTGACTTTGCCTGCTCAACGTCGGTAAAGATGCGCTGAATGAAACGGTCGCCAAACCGGTCGAGCGATTTCTCGATGCGCCGGATGTCGATCAGGTCACTGCCCAGACCGATAATCATGTCTGTTTGGCCTGGCCTGACATGTTGTCAGTCATCTGCTGAGCCCGTTCGCGCACTTCGGCAGCCTTGGCGATCAGCTTGTTGCGGCGGCTTTCGCGGAACAGGGCAGCGGCCCGGCGGGTCAGGAAATAAAGTGGGATCGAACACAACAGCCCCAGTGGAATACCGCCAACCAGCATCGGCAGCAGCAGCGGTTCCCAGATATTGTCCAGGGCGCGGGCCGCTGCCCGACCGTTGAAGTCGAACAGAGCACCCATGACATTCTTGCTGGCGCGCAGGATGTCCGGCGGTGGCGCATGGGAATGCGGTTCATGCAGAATGAAGCGACCAGTATTATAGGTCGCGGCCCAAATGAACGGGAAGGTCAGCGGATTGCCGACAAACGTGCCGAGCGCCGAGGCCAGCAGATTGCCGCGCAACATCCAGGCAAAAACGGCGGCGAAGATAAAGTGCAGACCCATGAACGGGGTGAACGACGTGAAAGCGCCGGCTGCAACACCGGCAGCGACGGAATGCGGTGTCGCGGTGAGGCGCAAAATGCGTTTTGTCACGTACTGACCTGAGCGCAGCCAGGAGCGTCGGGGCCAGATCCAGACCCGGAAACTTTCCATCCAAGAGGGTGGCTTACGCCTCTTCAGCAACATACGCGATACTGTCCCTTGAGCATTACGGCCCAGCCGCCAATGCTCCCATCCCATTGTTCAGTCTTCAGACTAAGCCATCTGTCTTAACACCAGGTTTGTAACTTAAGAAAGACGACTTATGACTAATTCTGGTTAATTCACCCGTTCCACTTCACTGACCACGCCGAGCGAACGCAACTCCCGCACCACGCGGTTGAGGTGGTTCAGATCCCAGACCTCGACACCAAAGATCATCTGCGCAAGCCCTGGATCGGGCTGCGACAGCAAGATGGTGGCGATATTGGCATCGGAGGCGGCCATAATTTCGGAGATCTCCGCCAGCGTGCCCGGTGCGTTGACGGCGACAACGCGGATCTTTGACGGGAACCGTTCCGGATTGTCCGGGTCGATGTCCCAGCGCAGATCGATCCATTGATCGGCACTGTCCTCAAACTGCTGCAGGGCTTCCGCCTGGATCGGATAGACGGTGACCCCTTCGCCGGGGGTCAAAATGCCGACAATCCGGTCGCCCGGCACGGCGCCGCCTTCCGGGTCGAGCTTGACCGGCAGATCGCCGGAGGTGCCCCGAATCGGAATCGCATTGGCCAGTTGATTGGCGGCATCGGCATATTTGTCCTTGCGGCGGCCGGGTATGCGGAACATCAAATTGGCAACGCCGGACATGTTGAACCAGCCTTCGCCGGAGGCGCTCTTGCCGCGCACGCCTCGGTCTTTTTGATAATCGGGGAAGACCGCCATCAGAACGTCTTCCGGTGGAAGTTCGCCGCGACCAACGGCACCGATTGCGTCCTGCACGGAGTTGCGCGCCAGTTTGGCCAGCACCGCTTCCATCTGCTCGCGCTCGAACTTGTGCCCGGCGCGTTTGAACGTCGTGGTCAGAATTTTCTCGCCGAGATCCGAATACTGAGCCGAGCGAGCCACGCGTGTGGCGCGGCGGATGCCGGCCCGCGCCTTGCCGGTGGCCACGACATTTTCCCAGGCGGTGGGAGGCGTCTGACCCTCGGCACGAATGATCTGTACTTCATCGCCGTTGCGCAGCTTGGAGATCACCGGCGCAGCGCGTCCGTTGATGCGGCAGCCGACGCAGGAATTGCCAATATCGGTATGCACCGCATACGCAAAGTCGATGGCGGTTGCGCCCTGGGGCAGGGCGATCAGGCGGCCCTTAGGGGTGAAACAGAAAACTTGATCGTGGAACAGTTCCAGCCGGGTCTGTTCCAAAACGTCATCTGGATGGTCGCGGTCGGAGAGCGATTCCACTGTGCGGCGCAGCCAGCCATAGGATCGGCTTTCCTTGGTCATCGAGGCAGCGCTGTCGACGCCGCCGAGGTCTCCCTGCAGACTGCTCGCATCCGCCGGCGCGCTGTAGATGCCGTCCTTGTAGAGCGAATGGGCGGCAATGCCTTGCTCGGCAATGTCGTTCATCTCATGGGTGCGGATCTGCAGCTCAACGCGCTGAAAAGACGGGCCGACAATTGTCGTATGCAGCGAGCGATAGTCATTCTGCTTTGGGGTGGAAATGTAATCCTTGAAACGCCCGGGCACAGCACGCCAGCGGGTGTGCACAACACCGAGCGCCTGATAGCAATGCTCGACCCGGTCGACGATGACGCGGAAGCCGATGACGTCGGACAATTGCTCAAAGCTGACGCTGTTGCGCTCCATCTTGCGGAACACGGAATAGGGACGCTTGTGGCGGCTTTTCACCACGGCCGTGATCTGGGCCTGGGCCAAATTGCTGACCACGCTCTCTTCAATCTCGTTGATAATGTCGCTGGTTTTCGCCTGCAGCTCGTTGAGCTTGGAATAGACCAGCGAATAGGCATCGGGGTGCAGAAACTGGAACGCCAGTTCCTCCAGTTCATCGCGCATGCCCTGCATGCCCATGCGCCCAGCGAGCGGTGCGTAAATGTCCATCGTTTCCTGGGAGATGCGCTGGCGCTTTTCCTTCGGCACATGATGCAGCGTGCGCATATTGTGCAGGCGGTCGGCNAGCTTGACCAGCAGCACNCGCACGTCATCGGCGATGGCCANGAGCAGGCGACGCAGATTTTCACCCTGGCGGGTTTTCTTCGACACCAGGTCGATCCGTTTCAGCTTGGTCAATCCGTCGACCAGGTGACCAATATTGGCACCGAACATTTCGTCGATTTCGCTTTTGGTCGCGTCGGTATCTTCGATCGTGTCGTGGAGCAGGGCAGCGACAACCGAGTCCTGATCCAGCTTCAGGTCGGTGACGATCGACGCCACTTCGAGCGGGTGGCTGAAATAGGGGGCACCGGACTGGCGCGTCTGATGCCGATGCTGATGCATCGCGTAGACATAGGCCCGGTTCAACAGGTCCTCGTCGACATTTGGATTGTAGCTGGCGACTTTTTCGACCAGTTCCGTTTGGCGCATCATGCGCGATAGATTCCCTTTTCAACTTACCCATTTACAATGGTGCTGCTTTTGGGCGCGATCAAGCGAAATGCCGCCCGCTATCGCAAAATCGGGCAACAAAAAACCGGCACAGCCATGCTGCGCCGGTTGAATTGGTTCAAATGACCCAAAAAGTCTTAGAAATCGTCGGTTTTTTCCGGTGGCACGAGACCCTGGATACCGGCCAGCAGTTCTTCTTCTGACAGGTTGTCGAAGGTGATCTGCGGCGGTGTTTCTGGAACACCGACCATGTCTTCGGAAGTGGCAACAGCCTCTTCGACTGGAGCTTCCATGGCGTCTTCTGGCTCGTCCACTTCAACATGCTTCTGCAGGGAGTGGATCAAATCCTCTTTCAGGTCGCCGGGTGACAGCTGCTCGTCAGCGATTTCGCGCAGCGCAACAACAGGGTTTTTGTCGTTGTCGCGATCGACCGAAATCTGCGATCCCGACGAAATCTGGCGCGACCGGTGGCTGGCCAGCAATACGAGTTCAAACCGGTTGGACACCTTGTCGATGCAATCTTCCACAGTAACGCGGGCCATGCGGGGCTCCTGTTCATAGGTGGTGGGAATGGGTGAGTTGGGCGTGCTTACTCAAACTTCATGGCAAATTCAAGGAATTTCGACATTTCCTTCCGGTCAAATGTCGCAACGGTGTCGACCTGGTAAATGCCCATGGCGCGGCTGCCGGCAATGTGCCGAGCCGGGTTGGACGATTTGTCGCCCTTGCTTTCCTTGATACCGTCCAATTGCGATTGTTAAGTGCTGGCGAGCGCCCTTTTTTGCAATTTTCGTTTTTTACAGTTCGGCGCCCTTTGACAGCCTTTGGTCAGCAGATTTTGGACCGCGGCGGTTCGTTAGGAGAAATCATGTTCGACGAGCGAGAGAAAATCGTTCTTTTGATTGATGGCGCCAATCTCTACGCCACGGGACGGGCGCTTGGCTTTGACGTCGATTACAAGCAATTGCTGGTCTACTTTCAAAAGCGCGGCTACCTGCTGCGCGCCTACTACTACACGACGCTGATCGAAGATCAGGAATTCTCGTCGCTGCGACCGCTGATCGACTGGCTCGACTATAACGGCTATTCGGTGGTCACCAAAGCGGCCAAGGAATTCACCGATTCAACCGGACGCCGGAAGGTGAAAGGCAATATCGATATGGAACTGGCGGTCGATGCCATGGAATTGGCAAAATCGGCAGATCACTTTGTCCTGTTTTCCGGCAATGGTGACTTCCGCATTCTGGTGGAAGCCCTGCAGCGCCAGGGCAAGCGGGTCACGGTGATCTCGACGACGGCCACCCAACCGCCAATGATTGCCGATGAGCTGCGGCGCCAGGCCGATAATTTTATTGATCTGAAGTCGATGCAAAAAAACTTTGGCCGTGATATTCCCGACCGCGCGCAGGACGATGACTTTGTCGATGAGGACTAGTGCCTGTCGCGCATCGTGAGACAGTCGGGAGGTAGGCTCAGGTGGCCATTGATTTAGCAACCGCAACAGAACCGGATCGCGACTGCGACTTTTGCGAACGCCTCGTCGCGTTCCGTCACACCCATCGCGAACTCAACCCGACATTTCACAACGCGCCGGTGCCGACCTGGTATCCGGAAGCCAAGAATGGGGGCAAACAGGCGGTGAAGTTGATTGTGGTCGGCATGGCGCCGGGATTGAGGGGCGCCAACCGTACCGGTCGGCCCTTTACCGGTGATTGGGCTGGTGACCTGTTATACTCAACTCTGTGTGAATTTGGTTTTGCCGAGGGGCGGTATGAAGCCGATCCCGAAGATTCACTGAAACTGCGCGATTGTGCGATCACCAACGTGGTGCGCTGTGTGCCGCCGCAGAACAAGCCGATTGGTCAGGAGGTGAACGCCTGCCGACCTTTCCTGAACAACACGTTGGCCGGTTTGCCGAACCTCAAGCTTCTGATAACACTGGGCAAAATATCCCATGACAGCACAGCACGCTCGCTTGGCGTGAAGGTCGCATCGGTGCCGTTCGGGCACAATCGGCAGTTCGATATGGCCGGTTTTCAGGTGCTCTCGAGCTATCATTGCTCGCGCTACAACACCAATACGGGGCGGCTGACCGAGGCCATGTTCCACGATGTTTTTCGCCACGCCCGCGCATTGGTTGATGAAACCGACTGATCAAAGGCCTATATCTGTGCAGTTGTATTTGCCTCGTGGGGTGAATTTAACTTGCTCATAACCAACCCAATCGGCATAACCGCGCCGAAGCGCATCAAACCGCAACTGAAGGACCTGTCCATTGGCTAGCAAAACAGAACAAAAAGAAGAAGGCGTCGTATGGGAGACGGTCTCCGTCATCCTCCAGGCCCTGCTGCTTGCGCTGATCCTGCGGACCTTTCTCTTTCAACCCTTCAACATCCCATCCGGTTCGATGAAGCCAACCTTGTTGGTGGGCGACTATATCTTCGTTTCCAAATGGAGCTACGGCTACAGCCGTCATTCCTTCCCGTTCAGCCCGAACCTGTTCAGCGGCCGAATCTGGGGCAGTGACCCGGAGCGCGGCGACGTGGTCGTGTTCAAATATCCAGGTGACACGTCGAAGGACTACATCAAGCGCATCATTGGCCTGCCAGGCGACAAGGTTCAGTTGAAATCCTCCGTCATCCTGATCAACGGCCGGCCGGTTTCGCGGGTCGAGGATGGTACCTTCACCGACGAGACAACGGGCGTGACCGTGCCGATCTGGGTTGAGACCCAGGACAACGGCAAGGCCTATGAAACCATCGACATCCAGCCCAACAATTACGCCGACGACACGCCGGTCTTCGAAGTGCCTGAAGGCAGCTATTTCTTCCTCGGTGACAACCGCGACAACTCGGCCGACAGCCGTTTTGACGTCGGCATGGTACCGGCAGAAAACCTCGTCGGTAAAGCGCAGGTCATGTTCCTGTCGCTGAGCGATGGCGCGGCTGCCTGGCAGATCTGGAAATGGCCGACCAGCATGCGTTGGGAACGCATCTTCTCCGGGTTGTAATATATGGCTGCTGCGCGCGTTTCGGCGCAAAAGATTGCCCAACTGGAAGAGCGTATCGGCTATACGTTCAAGGAGCATGCCCGCCTGGTGCGGGCGCTGACCCACGCCAGCGCGACCAAGAATACCGGCGAGCAGTCTCATTACGAAAGGTTGGAGTTTCTTGGCGACCGGGTGCTCGGGCTGTGCGTGGCCGAATTGCTGTTCGACGCTTTTCCCAACGCGCCTGAAGGCGAATTGTCGGTGCGTCTGAACGCCCTGGTGAGTGGCAAGACCTGCGCAGAAATTGCCGATGAAATCGCCCTGCACGAGTTCATTCAGGCCGGAACCGACGCCAAACAACTGACCAGCAAACGCATGCGCAGCGTACGCGCCGACGTGACGGAATCGCTGATTGCCGCCATTCATCTGGACGGTGGTCTGGAAGCAGCCAAGCAGTTTGTACGCAAATTCTGGGACAAGCGGCTGCAGGGTGCCGGTGGCGCGATCCGCGACAGCAAGACAGCGCTGCAGGAATGGGCCCATGTCAAAACCGGTGCCACACCGGTCTATCGGGTGATCAAGCGCAGCGGCCCCGATCATGACCCAACTTTTATTGTTGAGGTTGACATTGGCGGTGCCCAGGGCGCATCGGGCAAGGGCAAGTCAAAACGCACCGCCGAACAGGCGGCAGCGCAAGCGGTCTTGCTGCGGGAATCCGTTTGGGTGCAGACTGCCGACGGGACGATAAAGGAAAACAAGAAGTGACCGACCAAGATTTGCAGACCGGTGCCGCCGCGGCGCCGACGCGGGCTGGATTCGTGGCCCTGATCGGGGCGCCCAATGCCGGCAAGTCGACGCTGATCAACGCGCTGGTGGGCACCAAAGTATCGATCGTCAGCCACAAGGTTCAGACCACCCGCACCGTGGTGCGCGGGATCCTGATGCAGGGCTCCAGCCAGATCATTTTCGCCGACACGCCGGGCATCTTTCAACCGCGCCGTCGGCTCGACCGGGCGATGGTTGATGCCGCCTGGGGCGGGGCGAAAGACGCCGATATCGTTTGCCTGCTGATCGACGCCGAGCGCGGCATTCGCGGTGACGCGGAGCGCATTCTGCAAAGCCTCGTCGACGTCAAGCTGCCGAAAATCCTGCTGCTCAACAAGATCGACCGGGTCCAGCCAGA
>JABSRX010000368.1 GCA_013214695.1 Rhizobiaceae bacterium
TTGGCGTCATAAACCGGTCCTGCCTGAACTTCAGCATCATGAAATTCACCCAGAATTTCAACCTGAAGTTTGCTGCCAGCGCCGGCATGTTCGGTGGCGACATAGGCCATGGCCATGGATTTCTTCACATGGTGGGCATAGCCGCCCGAGGAGATGTAGCCAACAGCCTCACCCTCTTTCAACACCGCCTCATCCAAGGTCACATCGATATCGGTATCAATCACCAGGGTGACCAGTTTGCGGGCAACGCCGTCTTTCTTGAACTGTTCGGTGGCCGCCTTGCCGACGAAGTCTTTCTTCCAGTTGATGAAGACGTCCATGCCGCTTTCAATCGCGTTGAAGTCAGGCCGGAATTCCAGTGACCAGGCACCCCAGCCTTTTTCCAGCCGCAACGACATCAGGCTGCGGGCGCCGTACCAGCGATAGCCGAGATCGGCACCGGCTTCCTCGATCGCGTCTGCCAGTTTGATCAGATATTGCGGACGGCAGTAGATTTCATAGCCCAGTTCACCGGAGAAGCTGATGCGGTTGAGAATGACCGGCACGCCGCCGACAAAGGTCTTGCGGCAGTCGCGGAACTTCATGCCCTCAGCACTGACATCATCGCGGGTGATGCGCGACAGCAATTCCCGCGAGTTCGGACCGGATAGCGCAATGCCATGCCAGGACTGGGTCTGGTTCTCGTGGGTCACGGTGTCCGGCAGCGTCTTGGCAAAGAAGCGGGTGTGGGCGTCCTGCATGGCGCCCGAGCCGAACAGCATGAATTCCTCCTCACCCAGGCACGCCACGGTAAGGTCGCCGTAGAGGCGGCCTTTCTCCGTCAGCATCGGGGTCAGGGTCATGCGACCCGGTTTGGGAATGAAGCCCGCCATGGTCTTGTCGAGCCACTCACGGGCGCCGGGTCCCTTGATCGCGTGCTTGGCAAAGTTGGCAACCTCGATGCCGCCAACTGCGTTGCGCACCGCCTCGCATTCCCGCGCCACATAGTCGTGGCTGCGGTTGCGTTCAAAGGTCGGGTCTTCCCAGGCATCTTCCGGCCCGTCGGCAAACCAAAGCGCATTTTCCAATCCAAAGGACTGTCCCATGCGCGCCCCCTTGGCGACCAGACGGTCATAAAGCGCAGTGGTCTGCTGCAACCGGCCCTTCAGCAGGGTTTCGTTCGGGAAGGTCATGACGAAACGGCGTTCGTAGTTTTCCGTGCTCTTCACCGTTCCCCAATCAGGCGATGCCCAGTCGCCGAAGCGGGCGACATCCATCGCCCACACGTCAATCGACGGCTCGCCGTCGATCATCCACTCCGCCAGCGTCAGGCCAACGCCACCGCCCTGGCAGAAGCCGGCCATGACGCCAACAGCACACCAGTAATTGGTCATGCCTGGAACTGGCCCGATCATTGGATTTCCATCGGGTCCAAACGTGAAAGGTCCGTTGATCGATTGACGAATACCGGCATTAGCCAATGCCGGAATACGTTCAAAGCCAAGTTCCAGGCGATCTGCAATCCGCTCCAGGTCGGGTTGCAGCAATTCATGTCCAAAGTCCCATGGCGTCCCTTCGACCTTCCATGGCGATCCCTTGGGTTCGTAAGTGCCCAGCAACATGCCGTCCCGTTCCTGGCGGAAATAGATGTTGGCTTCATAGTCGATGCCGCAGGGCAGGCGGCGACCGGCATTGGCGATCTCGTCAATGCGTTCGGTCAGCAAATAATGGTGTTCCA
>JABSRX010000369.1 GCA_013214695.1 Rhizobiaceae bacterium
CGCTATCGCGTACGGTTCCTTGTTGTTGCTGATCTCACTGCCGGTCATGGCGTCGGGCATGCTGTTGACCATCCTCGATCTGGGTGTCGTGCACGTTGGCGTACATGGGCTGCTGCGGCTGACGTTGAGCCTGTGGGACGAGACCATCGTTGGCATCCATATGGTTGCTGCACGTTGGGTGTGCTGTACTACTGGTTGCTGTACTGGTCGCGCACGTCCACCTGTTGCACGTTGACGGGTCTACGCAAGGGCTGTTCGATCTGGCCGATGGGTCCCATGGGCTACGCGGGCATGCACTGTGGTTGGACGCTGGCTTTATCTGGGTGTCGGCCTTCATGATCATGCATGTGGCCTACATGGTCCAGGATGCCGGTCATACGCACGGGTCGCATTGGAGTCGGGCCAATCCCAACAAGACACCGATGATAGCATGCGTCTGTGAGCCGAGCAACGCTGTAGGCCATGAACCTCTGGGTCGAGCGTAGTGGGCGGTGAGTACCAGCTTCAGCGCTATCCAGACGAAGGCCAGCTTGGCGTACACCACAAGCCCGATCCACACCAGCGTCACGAAAGCACAGAGGTGGAGGTAGAGGAGCCATGCAGCCGAACGGGCACAGAAGCAGGCATACCACATCACCCCATTGCAGGTAGCAGTGAGCCTGTCATGACCGCAGACCAATCGACGTTGGGAGCCACCGGCATGCACACCCATGTCGTAGTAGAGCCACCCGTCCAGCATAGCCATGGTGAAGCACAGCAGTACGACCAGGAACACAACATGGATACCACTACAACGGCTACGATGACGACAGTGGGTGCAGCAGACGCATGGCCAGCTCCACACAGCATGACCATCTTGGACCACCCGATGTAGCTTGGAGGTAGACCGGACCAGTACAAGGCAGCCACTGCGATGAGCGACCTGTACAGGTACTTGAGCCTGACGGTAGGAGATAGCGTGTTGAGCATCAGCAGACACGTGGCCGACACGACGTAGTAGGATAGGAACACAGCCAAACCAAGGCCATCCGAACGGTAGATCACACCAACGGGTGAAGCAGGCCTCCAGCAACCAACCATGAACAGGCCTATCCAGCCTACCTTGACGTACACACCACTAAGCAGCATGGATCCCATTGTCGGCAGCTGACCGTGTATCTCCACCAGCCATGACGACATAGGGTAGATGCCGAGCTTGACCAGCAACCCTACGATGAGCACGTGGGTGGAGCCAGTAGCACACCACAGTAGCAGACACGAGGCCGACGCTGACAACACACCGTACAGGTAGCACAGTGCCATATGCATGCGGGTACCAGTGGCCGAGCTCGAGCCTAGCACCAACAGCAGGAACCAGTACGTGGCCAGCTCGTACAGCAACACCCATGTAACAGCATCAGCCACATAGCACAGGGAGCTGAGCAGCACACCATAGCATACTACGGTGAGGCATACGTAACGCTGGTGACCGAACGCGGCCAACACCATCAGGACCACTGACCAGCATACGATGTCCGTGCAGCAGACCCATGACGTTCACCGATGACAGCATGGAGGACACAGTCAGGCAGTGCAATGGAAGCCAGCATACACATGAGACCCACAGATGAACCCTTGTAGGGTACGAGAATGGAGCTCACTTCCATCTGCATTGCTGGCATCATAGGGTGGCCTGCTACACGTTGGGTGCAGTGTGGTTCTGTGATGCGTACG
>JABSRX010000370.1 GCA_013214695.1 Rhizobiaceae bacterium
GCCGGAAGAGCGCGGCGCGGCCTTTGGCATGATCGGGGCAGCCTTCGGCATCGGCTTTGTGCTCGGGCCGGCCCTGGGCGGCATCTCGGCGGGATGGCACCTGTCGGCACCGTTCTGGATCGCCGCCGGATTGTCGGCCATCAACGTTTTGTTCGGGCTGTTCGTGCTGCCCGAATCGCTGAAGCCGGAAAACCGGCGCCGGTTTGGCAGGCGCGACCTGAACCCCTTCGGCATCTTGGCCAGCGCCTTTCGGGTTCCGGGCCTGGTAATTCCGCTGATCTGCATCTTCGTCTTCGAATTTGCCAATATGGTCTATCCGGTTCTGTGGGCCTTTTGGGGCCGCGAGGTGTTTGGCTGGGACGCCTTTGTCATCGGATTGTCCCTGGCCGCCTATGGCGTGCTGATCGCCGCGGTTCAGGCAGGCGTGCTGCCGCAACTGACCAAACGGTTTGGCGATTACACAACGCTGGCCTTGGCCGTTGTCGCTTCGATCATTGCCATGGTCGGGTTTGGGTTCACCGGTGCTGTCTGGGCGGTATTCGTCCTGATGCCGATTGCAGCGCTCTCGGACATGGCGCCACCGCTGTTGACGGCCTTTGCAGCCAACCGGGTCGGCGATGACCAGCAGGGGCTGGTTCAGGGCGTCATCGCGTCCCTCTCATCGGTTGCCGCCGTGCTGGCGCCGCTCGCCCTGACCGGGGTGTTTGAAAGATTCGTCGACAGCACCGGCGTTTACTTGCCGGGCGCACCGTTCCTAGTTGCCGCGGTCCTCGTACTGGCCATTGCCCCGCTGATTGTTCGCCTGAAATCCTCGTGAATTTCATCTGCGCCACCAGGCCCACGTGCCCGCCCAAATAAAGCAATTGAAACTTACCGCCCTTCCACGCGTATATTGGATAAACCCGTTCCGGTTCCCTGGGCCTGAAAATGAACCAAGTCAGACGCCGCCAACTGCTGAAGCTGATCCATTGGACCATGCTGCCACTGGTCGTCTGGTTTTTGCTGGTCGGGCCACCTGAGGCGATGGCCATGGGGTCGTTCGGCTTTGCCGTTCACTCCAACCTGGCGCTGATCTTCGTCCTGCTGTGCCTGATCTGGACGGGCCATTTCCTGCGCAACGGCCTCGCCACCGCCCGTACACCGAAACTGCCCCAATGGGCGCAACAGCTGCACTGGTGGATGCACCGCTTGATCATCTGGGGCCTGTTTTTTGTCGCGATGACCGGCTTTCTGCTCGGCTTAACCTCCAACAGCCTGCTCAAGGCCGGCGGCTTCCTGCCCATCGCACCGCCACTCGGCCTGCCGCAACTGAATGCATTGATCGGGCAGATCCACACGATCGAATTCTACGGCCTGGCCGGCCTCATCGTGCTGCACGCCGTCTTCCATATCTGGCGCCATCTTTACCTGAAGGACAATGCCCTGCGGATCATGGCGCCGAAGCTTCTGCATCGGTATCTGTGACATTTGCCGCGGCGTTGGCCGAGGCGGCCCAGGCGATGGCATCCTCCAGGCGATCATCGCCCCAGAACAGCTCGTCTCCCACCACAAAACTAGGCGCTCCAAAGATGCCCTTGCTGGCCGACTGATCGGTGAACTGGCGTAAGCGGAGTTTGACGTCGTCGCTTTCAGCCTGCGCCAGCCAATGCTCCGGATCAACGCCGCACTCCTGCAGCACGCGCCCCAGCACGGTCGGCGCGGATATGT
>JABSRX010000371.1 GCA_013214695.1 Rhizobiaceae bacterium
ATTTGTACAACAATAATATAACGTCTATACCAAAAATATATAGCACACATATGAGTGATCTCAAAAAATATATTAAAATATTTGCATCCATCAGGCACAAATTTTTTTTCTGATTTTTATGTATAGGCCAAAATTTATGAATTTATGAATTTTTACGGAATTTTGTAGAGTGTGCCTGGTGTGTGCAAATAAATTCTATGCCAAAAATAAACACATTTATTGATGAATTTTCATAATTATAGACAAAAAGTATTTGCACACAAATGGCACAAACGAAAAATCAAATTTTTGATTTTTTGAATTATTTTGTGTGCCTTATGTACTGCATTACTTATAAGCTCCAAAACAGCACACAACCACCTAAACTCTTTTATATTAATTTTATAAGTATTAACAAACAATAGGCACATAATTTTATTGCATTTCAAAAAAAAAAAAATTTCAGGATTTTGCGGCTTTTCAAAATTTTTTGGAAATGTGCCATTTGGGTGTAAATAAATTTTATACTAATGTATAACAGTATAACACTTAAACATGAATTATCATAATAAAACATCTAGTGTTGTGCTTGTATTAGCGTTTATAAATATGATTGTTTAACTACATTCGTTTTTATGGAGTTTTGAAATCAAAGTAATTTTCATGTGCCATATGTGTGCAAATAATTTTTAAAATCATGCCACCAGTTTGACGAACCCTAAAGAATAAATTTACATAATAATTTGTTTTTAAAACAAATTCTTCCATAAAATTTATCGTAATTAGCAATAGTAACCGAAAAAACGCATTTCCGCTGTAAAACGCTGATGTTTCAATTTTAGTTTTTTTTTTTTGTAATTTTACGTATTTTATTTTTTCTTCCAAAATCGAGATTTTTGAGATTTTAAAAAAACCATGTGCCTGGTGTTTTCATTTACTATATTTTTTGCAATTCATTTTTAATACTATTTAAATATATTTTGAGCGTTTTGGGTACGCACGCCCGGATGAACGCGCGAACGGGTGCTTTATTTGATGGTTCAAAACATCCTAAATATTCAAAAAATACTAAAATCCCAAATTTTACGTCTATATATTTTTTGTGCCTGTTGTCCGACGATACTTAAAAGTTTATAAATACTTGCAAAAGATACCCATGAGCAATTCTAATCAATATTATGAGTTTATAAGTTACTAAATGAAATATATGATACTTAAGAGAAGTATATTCATTTTGTAGTAATTTCTACCATTAAAAAAATAGCTTTGAAATCAAAATATTTGCGATAATGAAAAAATCATGTGCCTTGTGTGTGCATTTACTATATTTTATCAGATTTACTATTGATATCATGTGAAATTTTTTTTAAACATTTTGGGTGCGCGCGCGCGGACGTGCGGTTCCTGTGTTCATTTAAAAATAACCAAAATTTAAAAATTACTTAAAATCCCAAATTTTACGTCTATATATTTTTTGTGCCTGTTGTCCGACGATACTTAAAAGTTTATAAATACTTGCAAAAGATACCCATAAGCAATTTTAATCAATATTATGAGTTTATAAGTTACTAAATGATATATATGGTACTTAAGAGAAGTATATTCATTTTGTAGTAATTTCTACCATTAAAAAATAGCTTTGAAATCAAAATATTTGCGATAATGAAAAAAGCATGTGCCTTGTGTGTGCATTTACTATATTTTATCAGATTTACTATTGATATCATA
>JABSRX010000372.1 GCA_013214695.1 Rhizobiaceae bacterium
AAACAGCAGCAGTCAGACCGGTTGCAATAGGGCGGAGAAGGTCGGAATTTTCGATGCTTTGCGGTACGATTTTACTTCGAATCCAAGGCGCAAACGCAACGAGCGGCAGTGCAGCCAACGCCCAATCATTGGCGCGCGAATAAAGTGAACTTTGTGATGCCAGCCAGATCAGGGGCAACGCCACCGCTGTGATGCCTGCTGGCAAGAAATTCATGCGCAGTTTGGGCCAGTTCCAAATCAGGATGCCGCCCAAGGATGCACAGATGGCAAGTGAAAGTTGCGCAATCGATGCAGAAGGCGCCAATAAAGCCACCGCTGCTAACGCGAAGCCAGCCACCAAGATAGCGACTCCAGTGTCCACGTCTTTGTTTGATTTGCTGGTTAGTCCAAACACGGCCACCGCAGCGGCGAAGCAAACGAGTCCCACACTGATGAACTGGCCTTGAGATAACTTGGAAGAAGCCAGCCAGACAATGCCTGCCAAACCAACAGCTATATTGCCAACCAGTGCAGTTCTACTGGAATTACCAAATTGGGCCAAAACCAAGGTCGCAAATGCTGAAACCAGGAATAGGTAGCCAAGTTTGTGGCTCGAGCTTCGAGGCGGGAACGGGGGCCAGGAAAATGCCAGCCAATACGCGATCAGGATCGCAACAGCCACCGCAACAATGGAAAAGTTTCTACGCAGCCCTTTCAACGAAAACCAAATGACACCTACGAGAAGGGCTGAAAGAACAAAAGGCGCAACGGCCTGAAAGGCCGGGTCTTGAGGATTGAAAAACACTAAGAAAATCCAATTCTGAAAAAATGCTCGTTAAAACATGACCAGAAAAGTCAACATAGTTATGATGATGGTAGTACGCATCACACTTTCTCTCACAGATGGTTTACTGTCGCAGTCATGTTGACGGACGGGAGCGTTCAATCAGCGTCGACACTTTTCAGAACAGTTTATTGGCTGAGTTTGTCGGCTTCTGAAAACAGGATATCCATGAGCTCTTTTACCAGTGGTGGCGTTTTGACCGCCTTCGCCTGATTCAAATTCACATCTGGATTGCCTGCCACAATCAGCCCAACCATTCTTTGGTTGTAGTGAGGGGTACACTTGTAGCCGAACACACCTTCATGGGTGACTTTCAGATCAAACGTCTGATCTATCTCGCTTTTCCAATGCTTGGCTCCGTCTGGAATCATGCCCTTGATGGATTCGGTATTGTGGTGGCCGCTGACATTGATGAAACGAACTGTGTCGCCAACATCGACGACAAGAAAATCGGGCACAAAAATTTTGTCTTTGCCTTCCGAGATCATTTGCACGGTGTGAAACTGCGATTGGGCAAATGCGGCCGCCCAAAATAAGGAAATTCCGCAGACCAGTAAGATTGTTGCAGCCAACCTGAACATGAAGCCCATACCCAACCTAAAAAGAGGTAGGTATCATTACTAAACTTGACTACAAAAGTCCAGTTTAAAGACCTTTTTGATGGTTCAATTGATCTTCTTTGAGGACCCCGCGATTGTTTTTTCACACATCCAGTACAGCTGGCACAGCAGCTCCAAAGATCAACGATACAGCCAATTACTATGCGCCGCACCCAAAAGCTCAGGTCCGCTAATGGGATGGACCGACTGCTCCCCCTCAGTGAGGGTTGGTCGTTTAGACTGATCCTTTTGAAGACAGGAGCAGC
>JABSRX010000373.1 GCA_013214695.1 Rhizobiaceae bacterium
GAAACTCAGATTTGATGTTATCCGCAATAATGGCGAAGCGCTGCGGCTGGAATTCGCCGAGGGAACAGCCTGTTCAACATTTGATCCAATCACTTCTAACGGTCTGGAAGTGCATGTCGTCGACCTGAAACGCGAAGATGGCCAGGGCATCCCCAATGGCGTCTATAGCGACTGCATCGTCGAAGTCATGGTCGGAGGGCTCAAACAGGAACAGCATGAGCTGCCGACGTTCGAAGTGGATGTCGCGCGGCTCGAATACGAGTTCCAGCCGGCTCATGGCTCGACGTTGAACGGGCCAGCGGTATACTTCGATCTCGTTTTTGAGACAGTTTTTAATGAGAGACTGGAGACCAGCCATTTGACGGTCCAGGCCCTTTCGGGCGGGGTGTGGAGAGAGGTGACGTCCGACAAGATTGACGGCCCGAACCGTAAGCCACCTTACCGCAGGAGAGAGCGCCTGGAACCGGAATACAGCGTGCGTGTCGATGTCGAGGATGATGTGGAAAGACTCCGCGTGGATGTCGAGGGAGGCGTCGTAAGCAGCCACTTGGGTCCCGACTACAACGAGGCTCAACGCGCAGAATACGTCATTGATGTGAACGATCTCGTCAATCCCACCGTCGTCGCCATCGCTCGTGTGTCGCCGGATCGCGGCGATGAATGGACCGAAGTCAACGATGGTTGGACCCACCTGAATGCGCTGACCTTCGGTGTCGGCTTCAGCGAACCGGTTACCTATGTCGATCCAACCGATTTCGAGCTGATCAATCTGACCGACGACAGTGTGGTTTCCGGTGTCACCGTCAGCGTCGAAGAGGTGGACAGCGCCACCTACAACGTGACCTTCTCCGGCGGTGATCTGGACGATCTTGAATCCCTCGCTGGGGTCGGGCTGGCGTTCGTCTCCGGCACCGACATCGAAGATCTCAACGGTCGGGACCTGATTGCCGATCTGCCCGGCGAGTATGGCAGCGACAGCAATGCGACCTTCATCATGCACAACACGCCGCCCACCGTCAGCATTGAGGCCCCCGACAGCTACTACGGTGCGTTCACGCTGACATATCAGTTCGACGAACCGGTGACCAATTTCACCCTCGATGATCTGGAGGTTTGGGGCAATATCCGGGACTACTTCTTCCCCGAAGGCCAGGAATATGGCGATACGGGCTTCTATGATCGAGTCGAGGTCACCTTCTTGCCTGGTTCCAGATTCACGGCGATCCGCGCCTCGATCAGCGATGACAACAACATCGCCGACCGTGCCGGCCTCATCTACGGTCAGCCGGTTCCCGACGATCCCGGTCTCGGCGGTGCCCGCATGGCGCCGATGGCAGAAGATGATGACGAGGTGGAGATCATCTATGATGACACTGATTTCACCGCCGAAATCGCCTTGGAGGAGAATGCGGCGACGGACGGTTCGCCTTTCACCGTCACTGCGACCTTCGCCCGCCCGGCCGCTTATTTCGACGCGCCGACCGATGTGACGCTGGTAAATGCCACCTTTGACTCTGACGAGATTGAGCTGGTGGACGATTCGGACTCCAAGCAGTACCGCTTCACGGTCTATCCGCAGGTTCCGGACGGCAGTGACGGCACCAACATCGAGATCTCCATCAGCCTGCCAGAGGGCGCGGCGCTGGATTTCTGGAACGCCCGCAGTGAAGAATCAAACACGATCAC
>JABSRX010000374.1 GCA_013214695.1 Rhizobiaceae bacterium
GTGCTCTGACCGTCCTACCGGTGATCACGCCACCCTTTGTAATCGGTCTGGCAATCATTTTGCTGTTCGGTCTGTCCGGTACGATCACCACATTTTTTGCCGACCTGTTTGGCATCGCGCCGACCCGTTGGGTTTACGGCTTGCCGGGCATTTTGATTGCCCAGGTCTTGGCCTTTACACCGATCGCATTTCTCGTGCTCATCGGCGTCGTCGAGGGCGTGAGCCCCTCCATGGAAGAAGCTGCGCAAACGCTGCGGGCCGATCGATGGCAAACCTTCAAGACTGTTTCTCTGCCGCTGATGCGCCCCGGCATCGCTAACGCCTTTCTGCTGGGTTTCATCGAAAGTATGGCCGACTTCGGCAACCCGCTGGTGTTGGGGGGAAACTACGATGTGCTGTCGACGGAGATCTTCTTTGCCATTGTCGGTGCGCAATATGACCAGGCGCGGGCGGCGGTTTTGGCTGTTGTGCTACTTGGCTTCACGCTGGCAGCGTTTTGGGCGCAAAGATTCTGGTTGGGCAAGAAGAGCTATACGACGCTGACCGGCAAGGGAGACGCCGGAGTACACCCCAATCTGCCAACCGGCTTTGCCCTGCCGGTGTTCGCCATCGCTGCCATCTGGACCATCTTCACCATCACCATCTACACAATGATCATCTACGGATCGTTTGTTGAGCTGTGGGGTGTGCGCAACGATCTGACGTTCAAGCATTACATCACCGCTTTTGCTATTGGATATAACGAGCATGGCATCCACTGGAGCGGCTCGGCCTGGGATTCCTTCTGGACTACCTTGGAGATTGCGGCCATTGCCGCGCCGTTGACCGCAGCCGTTGGGCTGGTGACCGCTTATCTGCTGACCCGGCAAAACTTTGTCGGCAAAAATGCATTCGAGTTTGGCACCATGTTGAGCTTTGCCATTCCCGGCACGGTCATTGGTGTCAGCTATATTCTCGCCTTCAACGTGCCGCCGATCGAGATAACGGGCACGGGCATTATTCTGGTTGTGAGTTTCATCTTCCGAAACATGCCGGTGGGTGTGCGGGCCGGCATTGCCTCGATGTCCCAGCTTGACAAGAGCCTCGATGAATCCTCGCTGACGCTGGGTGCCAATTCCTGGCACACATTCAGGCTGGTCATCCTGCCGTTGCTGAAACCGGCCATTCTCGCAGCACTGGTCTATTCATTCGTGCGCGCCATGACGGCGATATCGGCCGTCATTTTCCTGGTCAGTGCCGAATACAACATGGCGACGAGTTACATCATCGGTCGTGTCGAAAACAATGACTACGGGTTGGCCATCGCCTATTCGACCACGCTGATCTTCGTCATGCTGGCAGCCGTTGGACTGTTCCAGTTCCTGGTCGGGCGAACCAATATCGGCAGGCGCCAAACCCATTCGAACATGCGGAACTAGAAGGCAGTATCATGTTGCAGAAAAACTCAAACGCCGCCTCGGTCACCTTCCAGAATGTCTCGAAAGTCTATGGCAATCCGACGACAGGCGTTCGCGCCGTGGACAATGTCGATCTGGAAATCGAAGCGGGGACGCTGGTCACACTGCTCGGTCCGTCGGGCTGCGGCAAGACCACGACCTTGCGCATGATTGCCGGCCTGGAAATGCCCACCGAGGGCAAGATCAAAATCGGCAATCAGGATGTTACAACCCTTCCGGCAACCGA
>JABSRX010000375.1 GCA_013214695.1 Rhizobiaceae bacterium
ACGCAGTGTCAGAAGAGGTAAACCACCTGCCACCTCCAGGGCATCGGCAACTTCTGGACTGGCAAGGCTTGCCGAAACTGACTGATGAGCTTCATTGATTTGAACGCCGCTGCGTTCCAACAGCTTAAACAAGGGCGTCGTGGCCAGGTCATTCTCAGAATAGTTGCGTGCAATATTTTCCGGAACATAGGTTGTCAGATGGGAGAATGGCGTGCCATCGGCGCTGCGCACTCTGGTGGCAATCTGCATCCTTTGATTGTCGGCCAAGCGCATCGCCGAAACCACGTGCGCCGGAGGATGGCCGTAAGAGAAAGACAGCAGATGGGCCACGGTGCTTTGCCCCATCTCAGCCAGCTGCGGCATCAATGTTGTGAAGTCCATCTCAACCGGCTTGTCGTGAATGCCGTTGCCCCGCACGACGGTACCAGCACCAGCTCTCCGCTCGATCAAGCCATCGGAAGCAAGCGCCTCCAGGGCCCGACGAATGGTCACACGAGAAACACCAAAATTGCTTGCAAGCCGTTGTTCTCCAGGAAGATTCTGCCCTTGAGACAAGCGCCCGTCACTGATTTCGTCGAGCAGCGCGAGATACACTCTGCGGGCCTTTGCACCCTCCGGACTCTGTTTCGAAGCCTTGGTTTCCACCCGTCACTCCCCGACATTTTGGTGCTCGGATCGTATAGGTGGTTTTGAAAAAATCAAGCTTCTGTCCTATACCTGCGTCAAATTGTGACTTAACAAAAGAATATTATCTGTATTATAAATCATACAGGTTGTAATTCAGGAGCTTGCCGTGCCCATCGTTGAAGTTCACCTTCTTGAAGGCTACGACAGTGATGACAAGCGGCGTCTGGGCGAAGCTCTTACCGATGCAGTCCGATTTGTTATTCCCGCTCCTTCCGACGCCGTGACCGTGCTCATGCACGAGACGAAAGCCGAAGCCTATATGCGCGGTCGAATGCAGCGTCAGCCGGCCCCCGCCAGCTCTGACCCTGTTGAAATTATTCGCGATTACCTGACGAAGATGGAGCAACGCGACCTGGAAGCGGCAGGCGCAATGCTTGCGGACGATTTCACCATGCAGTTTCCGGGAGCGGCACCCATGACCTCACTGGAAGAGCTCGTTGCCTGGTCCAAACCCCGTTACCGATCTGTGCGCAAATGCTATGACGGTTTCGATGCCATGCAGAGCTCCGACGATGTTCGGTTGGTTTACTGTTTTGGGACGCTTTCAGGTGAATGGCTGGACGGCACAAGTTTTGAGGGAATTCGCTTTATTGACCGTTTCGAAGTGGTTGGCGACAAGATTGGTCGCCAGGATGTTTGGAACGATATGGGGGAGGTCAAGGCACACGCATGACTAAGATTGATCCAATAACTTTGTCCGTACTGGCGGGCCGAATGGAACAAATTGCCGACGAGATGGACGCAACGCTTTTTCGTGCGGCTTTCAATCCGATCATTGCCGAAGCACATGATGCGAGCCATGGGCTGTACGACGCCCAGACCGGAGACACGCTGGTCCAAGGGAAGTCCGGTCTTCCAATCTTTGTCGGTGTCATGGCCTTTGCGGTCAAAGCGGTCATCGATAAGGCGGCCGCTGATGGCGATCTGGAAGACGGCGACATCTACATCTTTAACGATGCCCATATTGGAGGCACCCACCTGTCCGACATGAG
>JABSRX010000376.1 GCA_013214695.1 Rhizobiaceae bacterium
ACCCGAGGAGACGGCCAGGTCGAACAGGTGACACGAAATGTGCTCGAGCGTTTTGTCCAGGAAAGTGACACCTAGCCGGGCCGAAAACGAACTCCCAATCTGCCGACATCGGCTGAAACCAAACACCTTGCGCATTTCGGTCAGACCGATACTTATGTGAGCCGATGCCAACGCACAGGCACACACTCACTTTCTGGGGAGCAACACAACATGGTGGCCAACAGCTGGCGTATCGCAGTCATTCCGGGCGACGGAATTGGTAAGGAAACCACCCCAGAAGGCATCAAGGTCCTGGAGGCCGCGCACAAGCGTTTTGATCTGGGCTTCGACTTTACAGATCACGATTTTGCTTCCGCGGACTACTACACCCAACACGGCGAGATGATGCCCGGCGATTGGAAGGAGCAGTTGATCGGTTGCGATGCGCTGTTCTTTGGTGCCGTGGGTTGGCCAGAGGTCGTCCCGGATCATATTTCCCTGTGGGGGTCGCTGATCAAATTCCGCCGAGAATTTGATCAATATGTCAGTCTTCGCCCGGCGCGTGCCATGCCCGGCGTGCCGCTGCCACTGGCCGGACGCGAGGCCGGTGACATCGACATGATGATCGTGCGCGAAAACACTGAAGGCGAATACTCTTCAATTGGTGGACGCATGTTCCCCGACACGGAACGTGAGATCGTGGTGCAGGAAACCGTGATGAGCCGCCACGGCGTGGACCGCATATTGAAATACGCGTTTGACCTAGCCGCACGTCGAAGCGGTCACCTGACATCGGCAACCAAGTCCAACGGCATTTCCATCACGATGCCCTATTGGGATGAGCGGGTTGAGGCCATGGCAGCAAACTATCCCGACATCAAAGTCGACAAATACCACATCGACATTTTGACAGCCCAATTTGTGCTGCATCCCGACTGGTTCGACGTGGTCGTCGCATCCAATCTGTTCGGCGACATCCTGTCTGATCTCGGACCGGCCTGCACGGGAACCATCGGCATTGCACCTTCCGGCAACATCAACCCGCAAGGGAAATTTCCATCCTTGTTCGAGCCCGTCCACGGCTCCGCACCTGACATTGCGGGCAAAGGCATCGCCAACCCGATGGGCCAGATCTGGGCAGCGGCAATGATGCTGGACCACCTGGGCGCACCTGAGGCTGGGCAGGCCATCGTCAATGCAATCGAGTTGGTTTTGGCCGAACAGTCTCTACGCACACCGGATTTGGGCGGCCCTGCTGATACGGTGACATGCGGCACAGCCGTGGTCGACGCATTGCTGAGCGGCAGCTAGTCTATACTCACCCTATGGTTCATCGGGCGGAGGGCCGGACGCCTCCTTTTGTTCAATGGCTTCTTGCGCAGCCCCGACAACCGCTTCCTGTTCGTCGTCGGTCAGGGGCCGGTCGCTGACAACCTGTACCTTGACGTTGCGCTCCGCCAGGCGGATGCCGTTGGCTTCAAACGCGTTGACGATCTTCTGATAGGCGTCGCGTCGAATAACCCATTGCTCTCCTGGCTTGGCCATGAACTTCACACCAACCACCATGTTGAACTCTTCCATGCGGCGCACACCCTGAGACTTGAGCGGCTGAATAAAGCCGTCCTTGTACATCGGATCTTCGAGCATTTCGGCACCAATTCGCTTGATCAGCTTTTTCACCAATTTGATGTC
>JABSRX010000377.1 GCA_013214695.1 Rhizobiaceae bacterium
TTCACTCTCTTTTTAGAAAGTGTGCCCCTGATATGTGGTTTGCTTCTAATTGGAGGGGTTTCTGCCAGTTTGGCCTTTATTGCTGCGGTTAAAACCGTTCTTTAGAACTTCACAAGAGAAAATTGTGTACTGATTTTGGCGATTTTGCGATTTTTGCGATTTCTTGACTTCGGGGGTCCCGGGGGGATGCCCTGGGGGGCCGGAATGGGGCCCCCCTGGGGCCCCCCCCGGGGATCTTGGAAATCCAGAAATGTCAAGAACCCGTTACCGCCAGTCGTAAGCGCACCCAGTATCAACGCACCTGTATATAATAAAAGGGGGCCCCGAGGGGGGCCGGGTCGGGCCCCCTTTTTCCGCCAAGTCGCGTTTTCCGATTTCCATGATTTCCATAATTTCACGAGAATTTCATGAAATTTATGAATTTTCATGATTTTATGAAAATCTATGAAATTTCACTTTTTGCATGAAATCTTTAAAAACGCTGACCGCGATGCGAAACCATTAATAAAACCTGAGGAATTCTATAGGTTTTTGACATGCGTTTCTGTATGGTTACAATATTTTTGTGAAATCAATAATTCTCATTAAAATAATGGAAACCATTGAAATATCAGAATCAGCTGATTTCTTAAGAAATTCATAATATTATCAGATCCCGTAGACTTATAGTGGAACGTGACATCAAAAACCTTCCCAGGGCATTAGGATTTTGTAGGTATTTCGCATCCCGGGGGGATGCAAACCAACTTTTTATGTAAAATCATAGAATCCAATGATTCCAACGCAAATATATAGATTTCACATATTTTTAGAAATCTAATGAAATTATATATTTTCATATTCCTGGCGCAGTTGTGGTCCCTGTTCCTCCCGGGGTGTAAATGTATTGTAATTCCTATGGAATTTCAATACTTTTGGGGAACACTTTCACACAGTAATGCTGAAAACTATAAAATCCAATTATTTCAATGTTTTCATAGATTCCATGAATATGTATGAAATTTATGAAAACTAATGGTTTCTGTGAATTTCATACTTCCCGTGTGGAAGTTGTCCACCAAAAATGATAAAATTCTATTGGAATTCCTTTACATTTCCACCAGTGGGAGCAACATATGAGCCGTTTTTTCGGTCTAGACCGAAAAAAATGAAACCGGATTCCGGGGGTGATTAATTGCCAGCGGCCGGCCGGCCAGCCGGCCAGGGGCCGCCGAGACCCCCAAAATGAGCAGAATACCAAGAAAACGTTGGGTTTTAAAGCAATCCGGCTCATTTTGGGTAACTTTTGAGGCAAGGACGAAGACTAGGTCTTCGGCGGTCCTGGCGGGCCCGGGCCGCAGCCGTTGGGACCCTAAAAACTAACAAAATATCAAGAAAACGTTGTGTTTTAAAGCAATCCGGCTCCATTTTGGGTCACTTTTAGGGGATGACAAGCACTAGATAAAATCAACTTTTCAGCCCGGCGAGCCGGCCTGCCCTAGAGATCCTGGCCTGGCCCGGGCCCGGCCGCGACCTTTTTTTCGGTCTATTCCTTTTTTTTCGGTCTAGACCGAAAAAACGGCTCAAGTGCCCCACTTGAGTAACCTGAAGCTACTCAAGTGCCCCACTTGAGTAACTTGAAGTTACTCAAGTGCCCCACTTGAGTAACTTGGAGTTACTCAAGTG
>JABSRX010000038.1 GCA_013214695.1 Rhizobiaceae bacterium
GGGCGAGGGCTATGTCCGTCTGTCCTATGCCAACTCGGCTGAAAACATCTCCCGCGCGCTCGATCGCATCGAAGAATTCCTGACCAAGTAGCTTGGCGGGGATATTCGTTACAAGGATTGATCGGCGATCTTCAGGATGTCGATCAATTCGCGGTTTTCGATCCTATCCCAAACCGGCTTCATCTCGTCGAGCCAGGCCTGACGTTGGCGCCGGGTCAGACCCCGCACCGCAACGCCATTGTTGATCAGCGCTCGCTTAGCATTGGTCTGGCGCTGTTCGATGTCCAGATTGGCCTGATTGGTGATGCGCGGGAAAATCTGCCGCAAAGGTCCCTTGATGCGCAGTTGCAGACCATCCCACCAGCTCTTCGACACCAATAACTGGTAGCCCTGATAGGCGTGATTGGTTTCGGTCACGCCGTCATGGGTTTGGCCTGATCTAGTATCCCGCAGGCTGCGCCAACTGGCAAATTGCCCATCGACACGCCCGTCTTTGACAAAACTGGCCAGATCTTTGGCGTCGACCGTCTGCGCCACGCCATCCAGTGACGTGATGATTGATGTCGCATTGGGATGGCTTCCCTTGGCCATCTTCAGCCCGGCGAGGTCTGACGGCAGATAAATCGGCAGCTTGGCCGACATTTGATCGAAGCTGCCGTGCCAGGTGCCGATGGGTGTCACGCCAAACTTTTCAAACTGGCCGCTCAAGCGCGTCCCAACCAAGGCCGAAAAGCGCTGTACGGCCCGTTGATTGCGAAAGGCGAAAGGCAAATCGAAGACTTGAAAATCAGGTGCAAACTCCCCCAGTTCCGTGAAGGACGGAACGGCAAGTTCAATCGTGCCAGCCTGCAGCGCCGTTACACCCAGCCCCGCCGAGAACTGGCTGTCATCGACAATCACTTCCAGGCAGGCCCTTCCCTGCATTTCCAGGTTAATGGCCGAGCGCAGACTGGTGACGGCCCGCTCCCGCGCCGGCGAATTGGCCTGCTCCGAAATGCCGAGCCGGATCACCCGCTCGCCGCGATCGCAGCGCGCTTGCGCTTCACTGGCCTGGCCCAACGCATATGCCGTCACCACGCCAGCCAGTGCAAGTTTGGCAGTCCACTTCATTTGCCGGCACCGTCCTGGCGGGTCACGTCATTGGGGCGCATTTTCTTATCGAACTCGCCCGGCGTCAGTTCGCCCGTGACGGTACCGCTTTCGATCGTGAAGATGAGATCGGCCAGTTGCAAAATCTCGTCGCGATGATGGCTGACATAGACAATCGGGATCGTTGTCTCGTCGCGCAGCCTTTCAAGATAAGGTAGAACATGGGCGCGGCGCGCATCGTCCAGCCCGGTCAGCGGTTCGTCCAGCAACAGGATCTGGGGATCAGACAAGATCGCCCGTCCAAGCGCCACCCGCTGCGCCTCGCCGCCAGAAAGATGGCGCGGCATGCGATCGATGACGTCGCCGAGATCCAGCATTTCGATGACACCGTCCCAACCGGTTTCATGCTTCTTCATGCCAAATCCCAAATTGGCCCGCACCGACAGGTGGGGAAACAGGATCGGTTCCTGAAAGACAACACCGAGCCGCCGTTTTTCGGTGGGCAGATCAATGTCGCCATTGGTGTCGAGAAGGACATTCTCACCCACCTGAATGAAGCCGCGGTCCGGTTGCCAAAGACCGGCAATCGCCCGCAGGATTGTCGACTTGCCAGCGCCGGACGGGCCATAGATGGCGGTCACGCCAACACCCGCTTCAATGTCCGCGGCAATCGGGAAATTCCCGATGGTTCCCTCAAGCTTCACCGTCAGCATGGCCTATTGCTCCAATCTGCGGCGGTTGGAATTGGCCATCCACTCGGACGCCAGAATGGCTGCGAAGGACAGAACAATCGATATTCCGATCAAAGTCAGCGCCGCGCTGTCGCCCCGTGGGGACTGCAGCAGCGTATAGATCGCCAGCGACAAGGTCTGGGTTTCTCCGGGGATGTTGGAGACGAAGGTGATCGTGGCGCCGAATTCCCCCAGTGCCTTGGCAAAGCCCAGTACCAGACCGGCGATGATCCCCGGCCAGGCGAGCGGCAATGATATCTTGAAGAAACGGCGGGCACGCGAAGCGCCAAGCGTCGCGGCCATTTCGTTGAGGCGTGCGTCCTGGGTTTCAAAGGCAAGACGAATGGGCCGCACGATCAGCGGAAAGGCCATCACGCCGGCGGCCAAAGCAGCGCCGGTCCAGGAGAAGGTGAAGCCCAGCCCCCACTGGTCGAGCAGGGATCCAATCCAGCCGCGGCGCCCGAACAGCACCAGCAGTGCATAGCCCGTTACCACGGGGGGCAGCACGAGCGGCAAATGAACCAAGGCACTCAAAAACGCTTTGCCGAAAAAGCCCGGGCCCGCCAGGACCTTCCCGATGACCACCGCCAACGGCAGGGCAACGACCATCGCCATGCAGGAAACCTGCAGCGACAACAATACGATGCTCCAAACGGCCGGGTCAGACATGCCTTATCCTCCCGTCCTCGTCGGTGGCAGAAATCCTGCAGCTGCGAACAGTGCGCCAGCTTCGGGGCCATTGAGAAAATCAATGAAGGCCTGCGTCGGCACGGCAATATCCTCACCGGTCGCGGCCAGCCAGTAGGTGATGGGATCGTGGGCTTCGGCCGGGAAAACGAACAGCGACCGCACCTGAGGCTCGATCGCCGCATCGGTGCCGTAGACAATTGCCGACGTCACCTCGCCCCGCGCCAACCGCCTGAGTGTTGTGCGCACATTGTCGCCAAACACAGCGCGAGACTGCGCCTTTTGCCAAACGCCACGGTGCCGCAGGGCCTGGCGGGCATAGCGACCGGCCGGCACCGAATCCGGCTCAGCCATGGCAAAGTAGTCATCGACAAACAGCGCATCCAAGTCGGCCCAGTTCTCGATCTCCTGACGCACCGCCACCACGAGCTTGTTACCGGCCAGAGGATAGAGGCGACCCGGCTTGATCAACGCTCTCTCAACCGCCCAGTCCATCCAGTCGCGGTCTGCTGAAATGAACAGATCCGCCGGTGCGCCCGCATCAAGCTGTCGCGCCAAATGCTGGGTGCCGGCAAATGAGATGGTCACTTTGCCGCCGGACTGCTTTTCATAGAGCGCGCTGGCGTCGTTCAGCACGTCGGTCATGCTGGCAGGCGCAAAGACCAGCACGGCATCGCGTGCCTGTACCGCTGCTGCCCAAGCCATTTGAGCGATCACAATGCATGATAGCAGGATCAGCCGCATGGTTTGCTACACTCCGATTGTGCTTCTTATTGTCCAAGCGCCGTTGCGGTTGCGGCTAGTGCGGTGATGCCATCCCAGTCCTGCGCGGCAATCAGGTCCTTTGGCGCCACCCAGGAACCGCCAACGCAGATGACGTTGTCGAGTGCCAAATATTGGGGGGCTTTTTCAGCCGTCAGGCCGCCTGTCGGGCAGAACTTCAATCCCTGCAGAACCGGTGCCAATGACTTCAGATAGTTGGAGCCACCCGCCTGTTCAGCTGGAAAAAACTTCAGGAATTCATAGCCTTCCGCCATCAGGGCCATGGCCTCGCTCGGTGTGGCAACACCGGGCAGCAAAGGCACATCGAACTTTTTGTTGGCATCGATCAGTTCAGTCGTTGCACCCGGTGACACCAGAAACTGGCAGCCAATGGCGACACAGTCGCTCATCATGGCAGGCGTCATCACCGTGCCAGCACCGACAACGGCGCCTTCGACTTCCCGGGCGACGGCCGAAATGCAGTCGAGCGCCTGCGGCGTACGCAGGGTGATTTCAATCACCGGCAGACCACCTCTAACCAGCGCCTGGCTGGTCTGAACAGCGGTGTCGGGATCATCAAATTGCAGCACTGGAACAACCGGCGCCAGGGCCAAGACTTCGGAGATACGTTCGTTTTTATCTTTCATTCTTATTTTCAAACCAGACCTCGATTTGGCGGCAGACTAGTTGAACCACTTGAAAATGGAAAGCAGGCTGGACCGGATTGATCGCCACATCCTCGACTTTCCGTAATTTGACGAACCAACGGCCTTGGGGAATGCCGGAGATTGACCGGTCTCAATGCGTTCTGTCGCAGCGCAGTGTTTTTGATAGGCCGCCGCCATTTTATGATCATAGGCATGTTTGGCAAAGCCCGGACCGTTGTAGTGCCGGGCAAAGGTCGTCCAATCGCGCGCCCGCAACGTCTCAGCAAGCCCCGATCGCTCGATATAGCGGGCCATCAGTTCAATTTGTCCGGCGATTCCCGATCTGGCCTGGGCCACCAGGGCATCGACGCTGCCATAGCCCAACCATTGCCAATGGGCCCCCATCACCTGTCCGACGCCCCAGGAACAGGAAGACAGCGCCGCCGCGCGGTTGATTTTGATAGCACGATTCAACAGTTTCCAGCGATCCGACTGGCGCCGTGGATTGGCGATTTTGCCGGGCTTGGGGCTGGCCAGACCCTGGGTGGTTGCCTCCGCTCGGGCAGCGGCAGGCAACAGGCGATCGAAATAATGACCCTCGAAACGGATCAACGGCTCTTTTCGGCCAGCGACTTCGGCGAAATACCGACCACCTGACTCGACGTCGACAATGGCCATCAGCGCCGCCACTTCGACGCCCAAGCCTTCGGCCAGTTCGGCAATTTTGGTGTGGCTTTCCTCATCAAACATAAAAAATGCTCCTCAATCAGATTGAGGAGCATTGTCGTTTGGTTTCGCACCACGAGGATAAGTATTTTATCCCATGGTCGGAATCGAGAATTCCGCGCCTTCCTTGATGCCCGATGGCCATCTGGAGGTGATGGTCTTGGTGCGGGTGTAGAACTTGAAGGAATCAGGACCGTGCTGGTTCAGATCGCCGAAGCCGGAACGCTTCCAACCACCGAATGTGTAATAGGCCAACGGCACAGGAATTGGCACGTTGACGCCAACCATGCCGATATTGATGCGGCTGGCAAAGTCGCGCGCAGCATCACCGTCACGGGTGAAGATGGCAACACCATTGCCGTATTCGTGGCTCATGGCGAGGTCGAGACCTTCCTCATAGGTATTGGCGCGGACCACGGACAGGACTGGGCCAAAGATCTCTTCCTTGTAGATCGACATATCCTTGGTGACGTTGTCGAACAGGCAGGCGCCCATGAAGAAGCCGTCTTCGTAACCCTGCATTTTGAAGTCACGGCCATCGACGACCAGATCAGCGCCTTCGTTAACGCCGGCATCGACATAGCCTTTGACGCGCTCACGGGCTTCCTTGGTGACCAGGGGGCCGAAGTCGGCGTCATCGCCTGCCGTATATGGTGCGATCTTCAGCGCTTCGACGCGGGGGGCCAGTTTTTCCATCAGACGGTTGGCCGTGTCTTCGCCAACTGGAACCGCAACGGATACAGCCATGCAGCGCTCGCCAGCGGCGCCGTAGCCGGCACCCACCAGGGCGTCGACAGTCTGATCCATGTCGGCATCGGGCATGATGATCATGTGGTTCTTGGCCCCGCCGAAGCACTGGACGCGTTTGCCGTTGGCGCAGCCGCGGGCATAGACATACTCGGCAATCGGTGTGGAACCCACAAAGCCAACGGCCATGATGTCCTCATGATCAAGCAGGCCGTCCACGGCTTCCTTGTCACCATGAACAACATTGAGAATACCGTCCGGCAGACCGGCTTCGCTCATCAGCGCGGCCAGCATGTTCGGTACCGACGGATCGCGTTCGGACGGTTTCAGGATGAAAGCGTTGCCGCAAACGATGGCCGGGCAGAACTTCCACATCGGGATCATCGCCGGGAAGTTGAACGGCGTGATACCGGCAACAACGCCCAGAGGCTGTTTGACGGAGTGCATGTCGATGCCAGGACCGACACCTTCGGAGAATTCACCCTTCAGCATCTGCGGTGCGCTGATGCAGTATTCGGCGACTTCGAGGCCACGGATCACATCGCCCTTGGCGTCTGGAATGGTCTTGCCGTGCTCGCGGGACAGGGCTTCAGCCAGTTTGTCCATGTCGCGGTGCAGCAGGCGGACAAATTCCATCATCACGCGGGCCCGCTTTTGCGGGTTCTGCGCTGCCCAAGCTGGCTGGGCCTGCTTGGCGATTTCGATCGCCTGGTTCAGTTCTTCAGACGACGCCAGAGGCACTTGCGCCTGAACTTCGCCAGTGGCCGGGTTGTAGACGTCAGCGGTGCGTCCGGAAGTGCCGGAAACCAGTTTGCCGCCAATATAGTGTTGAATCTCTTCCATGTTGATCCCTTGCGCAGAACTTGATTGCAGGTTCTTTAGAGCCTTTCCCGCGCTTGTGGAAGCGGCTCCGGGAAACAAAAATGGTAGAAAAGTCGCCTATAATTCGTCGACCGGCACTTTCAGATAGCGTTTGCCGTCGGAATCCGGTTCGGGAAGGTCACCGGCCCGCATGTTCACCTGGACACTTGGAATGATTAGTTTCGGCATGGCGAGCTGGGCGTCCCGTTCAGTGCGCATCTTCACATAGGCTTCTTCATCGACGCCGTCCTTGACGTGAATGTTCTCTGCCCGTTGCTGGCCAACGGTCGTTTCCCAGGCGATTTCGCGTCCGCCGGGTCCGTAGTCATGACAGATGAACATGCGCATTGATTGCGGCAGGCTGAGCACTTTGCGGATCGACTGATAGAGCTCGCGCGCGTCGCCTCCCGGGAAATCGGCACGGGCCGACCCGCCATCCGGCATGAACAGCGTGTCGCCGACGATGATTGAATCGCCAATCACATGGCACATGCAGGCCGGCGTGTGACCGGGTGTCGCCATCACGAAAGCATCGAGGCCGCCAATCTTGTAGGTGTCGCCCTCTTCAAACAGGGCGTCAAACTGGCTGCCATCTCGTTGAAATTCGGTGCCTTCGTTGAAGATCTTGCCGAAAATGTCCTGCACCTCAATCACACGGGCACCAATGCCCAGCTTGCCGCCGAGCTGCTCTTGCAGATAAGGCGCGGCAGACAGGTGGTCGGCATGGACATGGGTTTCGATGATCCATTCCACCGTCAGCCCCTGCTCCTTGACATAGGCAATCAGCTCATCGGCAGACTTTTTCGAGGTCCGCCCAGAGGCGAAGTCAAAGTCGAGAACACTGTCGTACAAGGCGCAGGTCTTCGACTCCGGGTCCTGCACACAATAGGAAATCGTATTGGTGGCAGGATCAAAAAACCCTTTGACGATGGGTTTCTGCTCCAGGTGAATCGGCCAGTCAGTCATGATTGCCTCCTACGCGCGCGCTGCGGTTAAACCTGGTGCCATCTTGCCTGCCCACATGCCAATCAACAAGGCCGGGAAGAAGGCAATGATGCCGTCCGACATCAAGGGCACGGCGGTGAATGCCGGCCCCGGGCAAAAGCCGCCCAGGCCCCAACCGACACCAAACAAGGCGGCGCCGGTGAGCAGTTGTCCGTCAATGTCTTTTTTCGTCGGCAGGTGGAACACCTCGCTCAGCTTGGGCTGGGGCTGGTTGAGCACCAAACGGTAGCCGACGAAGGTCACCACGACCGCGCCGCCCATCACAAAGGCCAGGCTGGGGTCCCAGGTGCCAAACAAATCAAGGAAATTGAGAACCTTGGCCGGATCGCTCATGCCGGAAATGACCAGACCGACACCGAACAAAAGACCAAGCAGAAAACCGGCAAAAGATTTCATCGCTTATCCTCCCACCACGTGCCGCATGACGAAGACGGTCAAGAAGCCCGTCGCCATAAAAGTTAAAGTTGCTGTGATCGAGCGCATGGAAAGGCGCGACATGCCACAGACCCCGTGACCTGACGTACAACCGCCGCCATAGACCGAACCGAAGCCCGTCACGAGACCGGCGATCACCATCAGCGCCACATTCGACGAAACGGTTTGCTGGATCGGCTCACCACTGACCGCCTGCACCAGAATGGGCGCCGCCATCAGCCCCACCACAAAGGCAATGCGCCATCCGATGTCGCCTTCGCGCAAACGACCTCCCCAGGGTGGGAGAATGGCCGAGCTTATGCCGCTGATACCGGCGATGCGACCGTTGATCGCCAGCAGAAGAACTGCCGACAGACCAATCAGAGCGCCTCCAAATGCAGAGGCCAAGGGGGTGAATTCAGTCATGGGGTCTCATCCAAAACAAAAGCTGATTGACAATATATTAGAAAATTCTAATTTATCAATATGACACCTCTCGATTTATCAGCAATGGAAATGGGCGCGGCCCGGGCGGAAGCTCTTTTGTCGCTGTTGGCCAACCGCCATCGCCTGATGGTGATGTGTTATCTCATTGACGGGGAGAAAACCGTTGGAGAGCTGCTGGCGCGTGGTAATCTGAGCCAAAGCGCCCTGTCGCAACATTTGAGCAAACTGCGCGAAGCTCAACTGGTGACCACCCGCAGAGACGGGCAGCGCATTCACTATTCGATTGCCAGTGACGAGGCCCAGGCGCTGATCGAATTGCTGTGTGATCTGTACAAGCCCAGCTAATCCGGCTTCGAACCTTCAACTGTGGCCAGATAATCCTCCAGCCGTTTGCCCGGCTCCAACGCAAATGTGGTGTCGAGAAGGGCAACGCTCTCGATGAGATCCACCCGAAAGACGCGGAAGTCGTCTCGCCCCTCACACCAGGCTGTGCAGGTCCATACCTGCCCCCAAAACTCAACCTGCAAGGGCCGGATCATCCGCTGAGAGACAGCCCCATCCAGGCTTTTGTAACACAGATCGAGTTTGCGTCGTTTGGCGATCGCCCGGCGCAGCACCGGCAGGGTTTCGACATCAGATGCCAGATTGGTGCTGTAGACCGACATGGGCCAGCGGCGCTGGGCGCCTTGTTGGTTGGCGGGCAGAACGGCCTGAACCTTCTGCAACAACGCGTCCGCCGCCGCGTTCAACTCGCTGTCGGAAGACCGTTTGGCCAATTCCATGCCGAACTGAAGCGCCTCCAGCTCGACATGGGACAGATTGAGCGGTGGCAGGAAGATCGGCTCCCGCAGGATGTAGCCGACCCCCCTTTCGCCTTCGATCGGTATGCCCGACGCCACAAGCGTGTCGATGTCGCGGTACAAGGTGCGCAGCGACACGCCCAGTTGTTCGGCCAAATCGCGGCCAAGTTTCAGCCGACCGTCCCGGAAGATCTGGATCAGTTCAAACAGGCGGTCGGTGCGGCGCATCAGGTGTGGGACATTTTCAGGACGTTGTGCCCCATGGAAACCGACTCCCCGTCGATTGCGGCGAGGAATGGCTTGGCCGCCTCAAACTGCATCAGGCTTTGCGAGGCCGATTGGGCCTGCTCCAGCGATTGCCACTCAATGTGGTCGGTCCACACGCCATCGTCGGCAACCGACAGGTGGCGGCGCACGAATCCGTCCGTGGTATCCAGAAACTGATTGACCGCTTTGGCCGATTCGATGAATGCGTCCGCCGACACGTTCTGTGCCAGTTTGAAAGTAACAACTTCGACGACTGATTTTGTCATGGGTTTAGCTCCAGTGGTTGTTGACCACTGTCAGCTAACATAGCCCAACTGACATGAATCTGTCAGTTGGATTCGTTGTCATGCCATCGACAGGATGATTTTCGGAGGCGCTTCACCATTGTGGATATCCATGAAGCTCTGCGCGCCCTGCTCGAGCGGCCGAACTTCGATCCATTCACGATTGCCGATAATGCCGCGCGTCAGCAGTTTCAACGCAGCCGCAAAGTCATAGCGCGTATAGCAATAGGTGCCGGAGAAATGGATCTCCTGCAGCGTGATGCGACGGGTGTCGAGACCTTCATTGCTGTCCTGCAGACCAATATGGAGGATCGTTCCACCGGGCATGACCAGTTCACTGGCCGCCTTGCGGGTGATGCCCATGCCCACCGCGTCGAACACGATATCGGCGCTTGAGGCTTCCGGACCACCGCTCATCGGATCATAGGCCTTTACCCCCGGACAGGCCTTTTCCAGCACGTCGCGACGCTGGGCATTGGGCTCTGCAATCCAAAGATCCTTACAGCCTTGGTCTGCCACAACCAGCGCGGTGAGAACACCGATGGCGCCACCGCCGAGCACAACACACCGGCTTTCTGAAATCGGACGGCGTTCCGTTTTGCGCGCCACTTCAACCGCGTGCACGCATACCGCCATGGGTTCCGCCAAAGCCGCATCCTCGTTGGAGATCGCATTATCCAGCAGATAGAGATTGCGTTCCGCCGCAACGGTCTGTTCGGCATAGGCCCCTGGCAGGTTCATGCTCATCATCTGGCGATCGGGACACAGATGATCATTGCCAGACTGACAGTGACGGCACATGCCGCAGGAATGCAGCGGATTGATCGCCACCCGCTTGCCGGCAAACGTGCCGGAACGCGGCACGCCCACAGACTCATGCCCGAGAATGAGTGGCGGAATCCGCCGCTCATCATGTCCATGCCAAGCGTGCATATCAGAGCCACAGATCCCACAATGGGAAATGTCGACCACCACCTGTCCCTCACCGGGTACCGGCTCAGGCGAGTCGCGCAATTCCGATTGCATGGTCCCGGTGTAATAGAGTGCACGCATGGNATCAGATCCTACTCNACGCCCAGGTCGAAATTCTCACCTGGGAAGTATTTGCGCATGCGCGCATCACCGGCACGGGCATGGGCTTCCATGCCTTCGAGGCGCGAAATACGGGCGGCGGCCTGGCCAACTTCACGGTTGGCTTCCGGTGTCATGCGCTGTGTGGTAACCACCTTCATGAACTTATGGACCGAAAGACCGCCGGTATAGTGGGCGGCACCCTTGGTTGGCAGAATATGGTTGGTGCCGGAGCACTTGTCGCCATAGGCAACCGTGGTTTCTTCACCGATGAACAGCGAGCCATAGGAAATCAGGTTGTCGGTATACCAGTCGTTTTCCGACGTATGCAGTTCCAGATGCTCGGAGGCGTATTGATCCGAGACCTTGGCAGCTTCTTCTTTGGTGTCGCACAGGATGACTTCGCCATAGTCACGCCAGGAGACGGTTGCGGCTTCGCGTGCCGTGTCTGGCAATGCGCGGATCAGGCCGTCCATCAAGGCCATCGTGTCGTCGGCCAGTTTCTGGGATGTCGTGAACAACCAGGCTGGCGAATCGAAGCCGTGTTCTGCCTGCGATACCAGATCTTCGGCAACCAATTGCGGGTCGGCGGTTTCATCAGCGATGATGCCGATTTCCGTTGGGCCGGCGAACATGTCGATGCCGACGCGGCCATACAGCATGCGCTTGGCTTCAGCGACAAACCGGTTGCCCGGTCCGGCCAGGAAGTTGGCGGGCTTGCCGGTGAACAGGCCGAAGGTCATCGCCGCGATGCCCTGAACGCCACCGAGTGCGAGGATATGGTCGGCGCCACACAGGTTCATTGTGTAGAGAATGGCCGGGTTGATGCCTTCACCTGGCTTTGGTGCCGAGCAAGCAACAACGTTGCGCACGCCGGCTTCCTTGGCCGTACCAACCGACATGATGGCAGATGCCACATGCGCATAGCGACCGCCGGGAACGTAGCAGCCAGCTGTTTCCATCGGGATCAGTTTCTGGCCAGCCCACAGACCTGGCGACAGCTCGGTTTCGAATTCGGTGATCGANGCCTTCTGGGCCTGGGCAAATTTGCGTACCCGGTCATAGGCAAACTGAATATCGTCTTTCAGCTGTTGCGAGACCTTNGAACTGGCGGCCTCGATCTCTTCGGGAGTTACAACGATATTGCCGGTAAAGTTGTCCAGCTTTTCGCCGTAAGCGCGTGCGGCGTCCTCTCCTCCAGCCTCGATTTCGGCCAGCATATTGGACACAATGTTGCGGGTTTCGTCTTCACCTGTTGTTGGGCTTTTCTCAGCCTTTTTGACATAGGTAATCGCCATGACGTTGCATGCTCCTGAAAAAACGTTCGGGTTTAGAGGTTGGGAGGCCAGGTGACCTCCCAACCAGAGATGTTAGTTTCCGTAACCGGAATAGCTGAAGAAGCCAGGCGATCCGGAAGCGGATAGCCAGTCTGGCAGCCACAGCGCAAAACCAGGGAAGATGAAGATCAGGGCCAGGCCGATGACCTGAATGACCATGAACTGCATCATGCCCAGATAGATGTCGCTCAAATCCCACTCGGGCACGACGCCTTTGAGGAAGTAAGCAGAGAGTGCCACTGGTGGGCTGAGCCAGGCCGTCTGCAGGTTGACCGCCACCAGGATGGCGAACCAGACCAGGTTGACGCCCAGGCTTTCAAGCAGCGGCACCAGGATTGGCACGATGATCAAAACGATCGGCACCCATTCCAGCGGCCAACCGAGCAGGAAGACCAGGGCCATGACGAAGATCAGCATGGCCGCAGTTGACAGCTCGAAGGACAGCAGCAATTCGGTCAGGAATTTCGGCGTGCCCAGGTTGGAGAATACCGCTCCGAAGAAGTTCGATGCAGCCACCAGGAACATGATCAGAACGGTGATTTCCAGCGTTTTGATCAAGGCATCGTAGAAGCGACCGGAGGTCAGCTTGCGGTAGCCCAGCGACAGCAGGATGGAACCAAGTGCACCACAGGCGGAGGCTTCCGCAGGTGTCGCCCAACCAGCCAGGATGGAACCGAGCGCGAAGGCGATCAGAACCGTTGGCGGCACCAGACCCATGAAGAACTCGTACCACAGGTCAGAGAAGAAGAAGCCACCCGGACGTACCTTGCGGGACCACTGATAGACCAGGAACATGAAGCCGATCCAGGCAATCGGGGCCAGCAGGCCAGCCAGCGGGAAGACCGCCAGATCACCATTGGCGCCTGCGACCATCAACCAGACCAACATGCCCATGCCGACGCCAACAGCGGCGACTTCCAGAATGTAGTATGGTGATGTCGTTGGCTGCTCGTCTTCCGGCAGGATCGGACCCAGGCTTGGGTTGATGAAACAACGGCCCAGGGCATAGATCATGTAGAGAACCGCCAGCAGGATACCCGGCACAATCGCGGCGCGGAACAGATCCGTCACCGGCACTTCAAGCACCGGCCCCATGACGATCAGCATGATCGATGGCGGGATCAGAATGCCCAATGTACCACCGGCGGTAATGGTACCGGCGGCCAGTTTCACGTCATAGCCAGACTTGTTCATCGTCTTGGCGGCCATGATGCCAAGGATGGTCACCGACGCACCCACAATGCCTGTAGCGGCCGCGAAGATCGTCGATACGAACAGCACCGCGATATACAGCGCGCCGCGTGTGCGGGACATCATCAGCTGCACCGCGTTGAACAGGCGCTCCATCAGGCCTGCCTGTTCCATCATGATGCCCATGAAGATGAACAGTGGCACCGCGACCAACTGATCATCCAGCATGGTGGAATTCACCTGCAGGGTCATCAGGAAGAAGGTGACGGCGGAGTTCGTGCCCCAGGATCCGAAGGTGAAGGCCAGGAACACAAGGGTAAACGAAATCGGGAAACCGACGAAGATCGAGAACAGCATGGCTGCCAGCATCAACAGACCGATGGTCGGCTTGCTGAAATCGAACAGGCCGGAACCGCCAACGGCAGCGTCCCACCAGTTGTCGAATGGAACCGACTTGCCGAAGAATGTCGTGGCAAACACGATCGCCAGGATGACAACATAGATTGGCAGCAGGCGGACGAAGAAGCGCTCACGTTCCTTGCCCATTTGATGGAAGGCGCGGAACAGTTCCGGCAGACCTTGCAACAGCAGCAGGAAGGCACCGACAGGCATCGCCAGGCGGGCCGGCCAGAGGATCGGCGCCCAGGTCGAGTCCATTGTCGTCTCGCCTTTGACAAAAGCGTCCCACCAGAAATCGGCAGCCGACCAGAAGAACAGCAGCATGGCTGGGAAGTAGAACAACAGGTAAAGCGTTGCGTCGACCGTCGCCTGGGTTTTTGGCGACCAGTTGCGGAACAGGAAGTCGGCGCGAATGTGAACGCCACGCATCAGCGCATAACCGGCACCGATCATGAACAGCACACCGCCCGTCATGCGCGATATGTCATAGGCCCACAGCGTTGGACCAAGGCCAATTGAGATGGCAAACTCGTTCATGCCCCAGCTTGTGAAGGTGCCAAACAGGGTACGCGACACAACTTCGAACACCATGACAAAGATAAGCGGCACAAGCAGCAGACAGATCAGCCGACCGGCCCACAGGTTGAGCACGTCAATGAACGCCGTAATCGGGCGTTGCCAGGGAGTCATGTCTTCCGGTGTTTG
>JABSRX010000378.1 GCA_013214695.1 Rhizobiaceae bacterium
TTCGCGCATCGCGGGCTCGGAGAGCCAGCCAGCATTGTCTTTCTGTGCCAGCCACAAGAGCGGGATGACCGCCGAGCGCTTTTTATCCTCAGGATACTTACCGAGCCAAAACGCGATGGTCGGCTCAGTTTCCGGTTTAAAGGAAAAACTGTCGCCGCCAGCTTCTATATCAAATCGTCTCAGCGCCATTACGCTGTCTCCCCGGTCGGCAGAACCACGCGGCCCGCCTCATCAAATTTCCAAAATGGGTTGAACGCGACTTCCCAGGCATTGCCCTCAGGATCCGCAAAATATCCAGAATACCCGCCCCAGAACGCTTTGTGCGGCGGAGTTGTGATCTCAACGCCGGCGGCTTTGAGGCGTTCAAAAATGCCATCAACTTCCTCAATGGAACGGGCATTGTAAGCCAGAGCCACATTGCGAAAGCCTTCGGCCGGGCGTGCGGCCTGCCCGGCATCTTCCGCCAATTTATCAGCTTCCCACAGCCCGAGAATGAAACCGCCCATGTCAAACATGGTCATTGCTTCCGGGCCGATATTTTTGAAGCCAATCGTGTCTTCATAAAACTTGGTCATCGCCGCACGATCACGGACGCCCAGCGTAATGATCGACATGCGGTGTTCAGGAAACGCGGTCATGCCTGCCCCTCCAATGCGATAAAGGCGACAATGAGCGCGCCAATTCCTGCCATAATATGCGGCATGACCGGAGTCTTGGCCCGCGCATAGGTCGCAGCGTCGAAGAAGGCGACGCCCGCCAGTCCCATGAAGACAAAAGCAAGCTGCTGCAGGGTTCCGGTGATGGCCACACCGACAGCGACCAGGACCATAAAGAAGTACCGGCCCGCCATAATCGTTGGAAGGTTCTCAGCACGGTGCTTGGTCGCAGCAAGCCCACGCCCCGGCGAGACGGCGAACAGAATGCCGAGCAGCGCCAGAAAACCGCCTGTGACGTAAGCCAGGATAACGGCTGAGGAGGCAGGGATTGGCAGCACTATCGGTCTACCTCACCAAACACGATGTCGAGCGAACCAAGGATCGCGGAAGTATCCGCGAGTTGGTGGCCTTTGCACATATGATCCATCGCTTGCAGGTGGGCGAAGCTCGGCGCCCGCAACTTCACGCGATAAGGCCGGTTCGAGCCATCTGAAACCAGATAAACGCCGAACTCTCCGGCGGGCGCTTCGACCGCCGCATAGACTTCGCCCTCTGGGACGTGAAAGCCTTCAGTGTAGAGTTTGAAGTGGTGGATCAGGGCTTCCATGCTGGACTTCATCTCAGCCCGGCGCGGTGGCGAAACCTTTGTCCCTTTGGCCAGGACAGGCCCTTTCGGCATATTCTCAATGCACCATTTCATGATCTCACAAGAGACCAGCATTTCTTCCATGCGCACGACATAGCGATCATAATTGTCGCCATTCTTGCCGATGATGACCGGGAACACAGACGATGGAATTTCGGAATAGACTTCATAAGGCTGGCTGCGGCGCAGGTCCCAGGCAAGTCCAGACCCACGGACCATTGGCCCAGAGAATCCATATTGCATGATCGTCTTCTCATCGACGACGCCAATATCAACATTGCGCTGTTTGAAGATCCGGTTTTCCGTGATCAGGCTCTCTAGCCGATGCAGAATGGACGGGAATTCATCACAC
>JABSRX010000379.1 GCA_013214695.1 Rhizobiaceae bacterium
CCGCAACCGGTCAAGGCAGCCCTGCAGAATAATCGCGGCCGCGATCTGATCGATATTGCGGGCACGTTTTTTACGGCTCATATCGGCTTCCAACATGGCCTGTTCGGCAGCATAGCTCGATAAACGTTCGTCCCAATACAGCACCGGTAAATCGCACAGCGGCTTCAGGTTGCGGATAAATGCCCGCGTCGCCTGGGCTCGCGGACCTTCAGAGCCATCCATATTGAGCGGCAATCCAATCACCAGTCCTGAAACCGACTCCTTTTCGGCAAAGGCCAGCATCTGTTGAACGTCGATGGTGAACTTTTTGCGTCGGATGGTGTCGACAGGCGAGGCAATCGTCCATTCGGAATTGGAAATCGCCAGGCCGATCGTCTTGGTCCCCAAATCGAGGCCAAGTATGCGACCGTTTTTCCCATTGATCCCTTGAAGCAGGGTGGCAAACTGTTCAACATTAAGGTCAGGTTCTGTGGCCATAGGGGCATGTAGCAAGATTCGGAGACGATGACGATGAAATTAACTTGGTATGGCCATGCCGCCTTTGGAGTTGAGACTGACAAGGCAAAAATCCTGATCGACCCATTCTTCACAGGCAATCCGGTTTTTCCGGAAGAAAAACGCGCAGACGCCATCGCAGATATCACCCATATCGCCCTGACCCATGGCCATGGCGACCACATTGGCGACACGCTGGACATCGCTGCCAAGACCGGCGCCACGGTGATCGGCAATTACGATCTCATTCAGTGGTTGCAGGCCCAGGGACTGGAAAAAGCTGATTTCGGCAATACCGGCGGCACCCTACAGCACGAAGGGTTCTCGGTGACCTTTGTTCAGGCGTTTCATTCGTCCGGCACCGTCGATGAAAATGGTGTGGCCCACAGTCTTGGCATGCCCAATGGGCTGGTTTTCCATTTCGACGATGGCCAATCGCTTTATCATATGGGCGATACCGACATTTTTGGCGACATGGCGTTGATTGAGGAACTGCATCAACCTCAGGTGGGCCTTGTGCCGATTGGCGACCGCTTCACCATGGGCGGGGCTGTCGCGGCATTGTCCTGCAAGCGCTATTTCAATTTCAAGACGATCATTCCTTGCCACTACGGAACGTTTCCGATCATCGATGAAACGGCCGACAAATTTGTTGAGGCGATGGACAACAGCGATGCTGTGAAAGTGCCTGCTGTTGGCGAGACGATAACTGTCTGACCGTCAGGCCTGTTTCAGCTTAACTGGTTGCAAATCAGGGTTTGAAACCCCAATTCCGACGAGGTGTGAGGCCGCCACATTGGGGATTTACGCGTGCGCGACTCACGGTTAGAACAGCAGCAGAAATTCACCCCCGGAAAGACATCGAATGTCCGTCGATACAGCCACAGTCAAACGTGTTGCAAAGCTCTCACGTATTGCCATCACCGATGAGCGTGCCGAGAGCATGCAGGCCGAACTGAATACGATCCTTGGATTTGTCGAACAGCTGCAGGAAGTCAATGTCGATGGCGTTGAGCCAATGACCTCTGTTGTCGACATGGAAATGCGCAAACGCCACGACGAAGTGTCGGACGGCAACAAGGCCGAAGACGTCACCGCTAATGCGCCGATGAGCGAAGATAATTTCTTCATGGTGCCAAAGGTCGT
>JABSRX010000380.1 GCA_013214695.1 Rhizobiaceae bacterium
CCGGTTGGGGCGCAACGCTCTATCTGCTGACCACACAGGTCTACGCCCGGGATCCAAGTCTGGGATCGCGTATCATCTTGACCGGCGTGGCCTTTTGGTTCGTCATCGACTCAGCCGGTTCAATCGTTGCCGGCGCCCCGTTTAACGCGGTGATGAACTTCGCTTTCCTGCTGATGTTTGAAATTCCCCTCCTGTGGCCGAAGGGAAAACCCACCTCCCCCTCGCTCGCCACTTAGTCGGCAGAGCTTCAACTCAGCTTGAAACGCGCCGTCTGCACCCTACATATTGGGCAATGCAGACGGCGAAAGCCCATTTAGGAAAGGCTGAAAAGAACCAAGATGGTTGAGAACATTATCGACAATGAAACCGGTGCCCGGATCGTGACACCACAGGAACTGGACGGTGTGCGCACAGCCCGGGTTTTGTCGTTTTTCCTTGACTATATCATTGTCGGCCTTTTGAGCATTCCGCTGTTCATCATCATCGGCGTTTTGGGCATTCCGACCCTGGGCTTGGCCTGGGGGTTGTTGCCGTTTGTGCCACCGGTTGTTGCCCTGCTGTATCTCGCCACAACCATGGGCGGTCCACGCCAGGCGACCATTGGCATGGCCTTTATGGGCATTCGCATCCGTAAGCTGGATGGCAGCAATGTTGACCCGCTGATGGCCTGTCTGCACGGCATTTTGTTCTGGGCGATCCACACGGTCGCCGTGATCCTGCCATTGCTGGTCACGTTCTTCTCTTCGCGCAAGCGTCTGATCCACGATATCCTGCTTGGCACCTATGTTGGTCGCGCTTAACGCGCGGCCTTCAACCAAGGTCCCTCCAGGTCTGTAAACGCCGAAGAGTCGCTTCAATTTCAGTTTGATAGTCTCTAAGCTCGTAGCATGAACGGCGGTATTGCCAGCATTTGCAGCGGGACATGACGGCGCATGGACCAATTCCACATGTGGATCACCTTCGCGGTGATTGCCGTAACGATCATCGCATACGGCACCGAAAAGTGGTCGATTGAAGGCGTTTCACTTGCCGCTCTGGTGTTCCTTTTGGCCGTATTCAGCCTGGTTCCGCAGAACTTGGAGCAGGAAGTCACCGCCACCGATCTGCTGATGGGGTTTGCCAACCCGGCGCTGATCACCGTTTTGGCGCTGTTGGTGATTGGTCAGGCGCTGTTCAATACCGACGCGCTGGAACGACCTGCTGAGTTTCTATCAAAGGTTGGCGGCAACAATGCCCGTGTGACCATATTCGTGTTGCTGGTCGCTGCCGGCTCAACCAGCGCCTTTCTGAACAACACGCCAGTCGTGGTGATGTTCATCCCGATCATTGTTGCGATTGCCGCCCAGCGCAATTTCGCGGCCTCTGCCGCGCTGATGCCGCTATCCTATGTCGGCATTCTGGGCGGCATGACCACGCTGATTGGTTCGTCGACCAATCTGCTGGTTGCCGGCGTTGCTCAGCGCTATGGCTTCGAACTGGGTTTCTTTGATTTCTCGATTCCAGGTCTGGTGATGGCGGGTACCGGCTTGCTGTTTGTGGTTTTCGTGATGCCGCTGCTGCTTGGCAATCGCTCATCGGCCGATCCGTCCGTCAGCAATGTGACCGGTCGCCAGTTTCTGGCCCAGATCCATGTT
>JABSRX010000381.1 GCA_013214695.1 Rhizobiaceae bacterium
GAAACCATCGTCCCGATGGACCAGAGGCCGACCATGCACTAACAATCAAATTGGACCACTCAGGTGGGGCTGATCACGCTGCGCCGATCAACGGCCAATAGTATCTTTGAATAGCTGAAGCTTCGCGCTCGGCATTTTACACCTCAACTTTTTTCCTCAATGTTTTCTATAGGGTGGGGTGGTGGTATTTTACAGCAACCTTCCAGCGTGGCTGCGGTTTGCTGTGGGTCTCCAAAACCGTAGGTCGCGGGTTCAAATCCTGCTGCCCCTGCCATTAAATTCAAGCACTTAGCGAAATTCTCGAAATCGCTTTTCACAGCTTTTTCACAGCTGAGGCCTGGTCCATCCTCAAAATCACGCCATCCGCACGCGTCTCGTCGCTGCCCAGGTAGTGCTTTTCCAATACCTTCGACACATCTTTGGTGGACAGTCCCACGATGTCGGCAATGTCCTCAAAGCTCGACCCTTCACCCCGGCGCTGGGTAATGAAAGTTCCCCGCAAGTCATGAAACGTTACGCCTTTGATGCCAGCCTTGGCTTGGGCCTTGCGGAAGGATGCGCCATAGCCGTGACTGGTCCACGGTAGCCCCTTGCTATTGGTGAGCATGTAGGTGGACGATCGGGGCAATCCCTCGATCACCCTGGCAAGCTTTGCGTTCACGAGAACAGACACCTTACGGCCTGTTTTGCTTTGGGTGAGCCGGATGCGGCCGTTTTTGTAGTTTGACCACTTCAGCGTCAGAATATCGCCTTGGCGTTGTCCCAGGTGCAAAGCGAACAAGAATGGCCCAAGAACCTGCTTTGGCGCTGTGCTGGTGAACTGATCGATTTGGTGAGGTGTCCAGACGCATTCGGCCCGCGTGTTGGTGTACCGTTTGCCGCCCCCCGCGCAAGGGTTCCACGATATGCGGCCTCGATCCACTGCTATTGAAAACACCCGGCGCAAGGATTGCCAAAATCTATCGGCCTGCCGGTCGCTTTCGATCTGATCGCGCTGCGCAATAAACTAGCCACGCACCTTCCTATCTTCAAGCGCATCCACCGGCATATCCCGCACAGCATAACGATGCGTTCAAACATCGCTTCATGATCGCGTTTGGTGATGGCGGCCAGTTTTCGATAGTCTGGGCTTTGCTTATATTCCAGGATCAGTCCCGAAATGGTGTCCTTCGGCTTAGCGAATCGGCGCTTCTGATGCTCCTGAAATTCGTTCACAAACTCGATCGTGCCGGGCTCTGAGTTGAGCCTTGGGCCGCCGCGCCAGGCATAGTAGTAGATTTTAATGTCACCAGCGGCGTTTCTGATCGGCCGCTTGTACAGCCCTTTAAGATCCACTTCCACGCCCCGTCGCCTCCAACCATCGGTCAAGTTCCGATTGGCTGGATTGTTTTTCTATTTTTGATAGCCGGTCAAGGGCGGCGTCTAATGCCACCCTGTCCCAGCGTCGTGTTTGGGGTATCGGGCCGGGTACTTTTCCACAGTTCACCCAGTCGCTAAAACCCTTGGTTGACAGCCCGCAATAGGCGGCTGCCTCTGCTTTTGTGATCAACCTTGGTTCCATCTCAAATCACCTTCACCATTGCACCAAACTTGCGCTTGTTCATTCGGGTTG
>JABSRX010000382.1 GCA_013214695.1 Rhizobiaceae bacterium
GTTTAAATTTTTCTTAGCTTAGCATTTATTACAAGTGACAATTAATTGGGCAGAAAACACAAAATCAGTTCTTGGTTCTGAACAGGGGGAGAGCTGCCATTGCAAATTTCCAGAACTTGCTAACGAGGGTCGTGAAAGCGGATATCGTTTTTTGGAATTCTCATGAACTACCGACGACGGCTCTGAGCCCATTGCTGTCTTTTGAAAGGTGTCGCTGTTTGAGCATTCGCGGGCGAGCAAAGCAGCAATGACTGCGGTCTCTGGTGACGGCACGTTGGTGCCGCCACCGATGGTTTCTGAGCCTTTGGCTATGTCACAAAACCTTGCCGCCATGTATTTGGGCCAGGTTTTCTGCACTTCGCTTCATGAAGATTGGCATCATTTTCGACATCATCCAGCCCTTGACGCTGGTGGGCTCGAAGTATCGTCGCATGTGCATGATGCTGCCACCCTCGTGTTGCGTTACCAAAACAACACCGCGATGTTCTGCAAAGTCTTCGACTCCCCACAAAGGCCGTGCGATCATAGCTGCCTGCTTATCATGGTACTCGATAATGTCGAACTCACCCTCACTATAAGAAACCTTGGAACCAGAGCCGAACTGACCGTCGGGTGTGGCGGAATTGTCCACGAGGACTTGTTTCGGTGCGGGATCGACCCAATTTGGATAATCCTCAAATCCAGCGACGATGGCCATCGCGTCCTCGACGGAAATGGGAAGGTAGACTTTGACCTCCGCCCGCAACGGCGCGCTGGTAAATTCACGTACATTGAGCTCCGCGATCTGGTGTGTCGCCGGTGAAAGACCGATGCCAGGATCACTTTTCAATCCCGAGCTCAGCCCGATATAGGCCAATGCTGCGACGAATACCGTCGGTATTCCGAACCCAAATAGTTTCAGTGCTTTCTTCATATTTTTGCTCCTCTTAATCAGGAAATATTGGTGCCGTTTGGTGGCACGTTGCCGAGGTCTGAGTGCCTCAGGCCGCCATTGCTGGTTTCAGCTTCTGCTTCGACTGCTTAACGCCTTTGCTGTCGATCTTGCCGCCCGTTTGCAGGTGGTATTCCAGGCTCTCCAGCATTTTTGAAATGCGGGTTTTCATCATTGGCTTCATCATCAGGTTACCCATGATCGGATTGAGCGGCCCGAGACCGAGAGCCACATCCATTGACACCGTAACGTCGGTGGATGAATCCCGAGGTGTTAGAATAATGACGGCCTTGCCACCTTTCATTGGTTTTGGCGTTTCGGTAAGGCTCATTTCTATGATCCGACCCTCTTCGATGCGGGTGATTGTCTCGACAATCGATGTTTTGTCGACAAACTCACAACGCCGGGAGGCACCAACTCCTTGAGTTGTGCTGCCCAGAATGGGGGATCGAAGCACCCAGGGCTGAAAACGCCAGACACCACCCCAGTCATAGAATGCATCCCAAACTTTATTGGCCGGGGCTTTCACTCGAACGGTCTTCTCAACGCGCATGTTGTTCTCCTTTGCCGGTAGTGAGATCTGAGCCCGAGTCATTGTACGTCAGTACGACGCGACGACAGCCACAAAGGCGCAACGCGAAGAACTGGTCATCGCGTGAATTGCCAAAACGGTACG
>JABSRX010000383.1 GCA_013214695.1 Rhizobiaceae bacterium
CGAACCGATCCAAGGCGCTGGTGGGGTGAAAATTCCGCCGGCCAGCTACTGGCCCGAAATTCAGCGTATCTGCAAAAAGTATGATGTCTTGCTGATGGTCGATGAGGTGATCACCGGATTTGGCCGAACCGGCGAATGGTTCGCCTGCAACTCGATGGGCATCGAGCCGGATATGATCACCGTCGCCAAGGCGATTACCTCAGGCTATCAGCCTCTGTCGGCTGTTCTGGTTGGGGATCGTGTTGCCAAGGCTCTGGCTGCTGGCGGTGAGTATTACCATGGCTACACCTATTCGGGTCATCCGGTCTGCTGTGCTGTTGCGCTGGCCAATCTTGACATCATCGAGCGTGAAGGTTTGATCGACCGGGTGCGCAACGAAACCGGGCCTTATCTGGTGGAGCGCCTCAAGCAGGTTGTCGGTGATCATCCGCTGGTCGGCGAAGTGCGCGGCTTTGGACTGCTCGCTGCAATCGAAATTGTCAGCGACAAGGCAAGCAAGCAACGGTTTGAACCGGCCGGGCACGCGGCGGGTCTGGTGCGCGATCACTCGATCAAGTCGGGCATGATGATGCGGGCCGTCGGTGAGACGATGATCCTCTCCCCGCCATTGACCTGGACAAAGGAAACCGTCGACGAAGCGGCCGATATTGCGCTGACCGCGTTGGATCTGGCGCAGAAGGACCTTGCCTCGTGAGCGAATATGACGCCATTTTCCTGGGCATCGGGGCCTATTTGATTGCCACCATGAGCCCCGGACCTGCCGTTCTGGCCATTATGGGCGTTGCCGCCCGTGATGGCCGCAAGGCGGGTCTGCAATTGGCCAGTGGCGTCGTCTGCGGTTCCTTGTTTTGGGGGCTTTGTGCAGCCTTCGGGCTGGCCACGGTGATGGCCCAGTTTGCCGGTCTGTTCATTGCTCTTAAGATTGCAGGCGGGCTTTACCTTCTTTGGTTGGCCTTTAAAGCTCTGCGCTCGGCATTCTCCAGTGCCCAGAAGCTCAAGGCCACAGAGGTGTCCAGAGACAAGAACTACCTGCTGCAGGGATTGGCCATTCATTTGACCAATCCCAAGGCGGTATTGGCATGGGTGGCCATACTGGCGGTCGGGGTGCAGCAGGATGCGCCGATCTGGCATGCCATTGCCATGTTTGGCAGCTGCGCTGTGCTCGGCGTTTGCGTGTTCCTGGGTTATGCCCTGTTGTTTTCGACGGCCCGTGCCCAGGCCCTTTATGCGCGGGCTCGTCGATTTTTTGAATTTTTGTTCGGCTGCGTGTTTGGTACCGCCGGACTCATGCTAATAACGGATCGCAGCTAATCCGGCTGTATCAACCCGCGGAGGAAGCCATGGATGCAATGAGCGAATTCGACCGTCCCTTTGATCTCAATACGGATCAACGGGCCATGCAGGATATGATCCTCGACTTTGCTGCAGAAAAGGTGGCGCCCTATGCCGTCGAATGGGATGAAAAACGCCATCTGCCACTGGATGTCATTCGCGAGACCGCGACCTTGGGCATTCGCCGCTGGCTTGCCAGCCGCCATAAACTCGACCGCCGCCCCCACGACGTCGAGACTCAGTGGGGCCAAATCGCAGGCAAACTGGCCACG
>JABSRX010000384.1 GCA_013214695.1 Rhizobiaceae bacterium
CTACGCTCTGTTCCCCCATCTAACTGTGAATGAAAACCTGAGCTTTCCGCTAGAAGTGCGCGGTTTGGGCAAATCTGATCGCGAAGCAAAGGTCAAACGCGCACTTGAAATGGTGCAGATGGGCGACTTTGGCGTGCGCCGACCGGCGCAATTGTCGGGCGGTCAACAGCAGCGTGTCGCCTTGGCACGCGCCCTTGTTTTTGACCCCGATCTCGTCCTGATGGATGAGCCCCTGGGCGCGCTCGACAAGCAGTTGCGCGAACATATGCAGTATGAAATCAAACATCTGCATGAAAATCTTGGGATTACCGTCGTCTACGTGACACACGATCAATCCGAGGCGTTGACGATGTCTGATCGTGTAGCAGTTTTCAATGACGGGGTAATCCAGCAGTTGGCGCCGCCCGATACGCTCTATGAAAAGCCGGACAATTCATTCGTGGCGCAGTTCATTGGCGAAAACAACAAACTGCCTGCTAAAGTCGTGTCCCGGTCTGAGGGAGCGGTTGAGGTTGCGCTGGAAGATGGCAAAACCTGCCATGCCTTGCCGGTGAATTGCGGGGGTGTTGGAAGCTCAACCACGATATCCATTCGTCCCGAACGCGTCTTGTTGGGCGCTGGCGTTTCTGACGGCGCCAATGCGACCGACGGCGAAGTATGCGAGTTGATTTACCTAGGTGACCACATCCGGTGCCGTCTGAACGTGCACGGCAATGACGAATTCATCGTCAAGATTCCAAATTCCGCCAACCACCCGCAGCTGGCGGTTGGCGATACAGCCCAGATCACGTGGCAAACAGAAGATGCCCGTGCGCTGGACCCTTTATAACAACGAGCTGCTATGGGAGTTTAAGATGAAAAAAACACTAATCATGACGACGGCGCTTGTCGCCGTTGCAGGTATGGCTGCTGCCAACGATTTGACTGTGATGAGCTGGGGCGGCGCCTACGGCAAATCGCAGGTCGAAGCGTATAACAAGCCATTCGCTGAAATGACGGGCAAGGACATCGCAATGGTGGACGCTGACAACCCAGCGACGCCAATCAAAGCACAAGTGGAGGCGGGCAATGTGACGATCGACGTGGCTGACGTCGAATATTCCGACGCAATCCGTCTGTGCGACGAAGGTCTGTTGGAAGAGCTCGATTTGTCTGCACTGCCTGATGCCCCTGATGGTACACCTGCGGCTGACGACTTTATTGCAGGCGCGCTGACAGATTGCGCGGTGGCAAACATCGTGTGGTCTACTGTTTATGCCTACAACACCTCCAACGTTGATGGTTCGCCGACCACCATGGCGGACTTCTTCGACCTCGACGCCTTCCCTGGCAAGCGTGGCATGCGGAAAACAGCCAAAGCGAACCTGGAGATGGCTTTGATCGCCGATGGTGTTCCAGCAGCCGAAGTTTATGATCTGCTGGATACAGACGCTGGCGTAGACCGTGCGTTTGCAAAACTCGACACCATCAAAAACAGCGTCGTCTGGTGGGAAGCCGGCGCGCAGCCGCCGCAAATGCTCGCTGACGGCGAGGTGGTCATGACCACCGCCTATAACGGCCGAATCTTCAATGCCCAGGTCGTCGAGAACAAGCC
>JABSRX010000385.1 GCA_013214695.1 Rhizobiaceae bacterium
CCGTGATTGCCGCCCAGGACGACATTGCGCCCTCCAGCCTCACCCCCACAAAGATTTAGGGGTCCCCATGAAGCCGCCGTTTCCAGATTACGACCCAAAGCGCGAAGACGAGAAATCACTCGCTGACGCCGACGCCGCTGCCGACGCTGTCGAGCCGCCGAAACTGTTTGACGAAAACGACGCGGCTGGCGACACCGAGGAAGTGGCGCAGATTTCGCGTCTCCGCGATGTGCCATTTCGCATGCTGGTGCCCAATCTGATCACCTTGGGGGCGATCTGTTCGGGCCTGACCAGCGTGCGTATGGCCTGGGAAGACCGCTGGGAGCTGGCCATTGTCGCCATCGTCTTTGCGGCCATTCTGGACGCTTTGGATGGCCGCGTTGCGCGTTTCCTGAAGTCCTCAAGCTCGTTTGGCGAACAGCTGGATTCTCTGGCCGACTTCGTCAATTTCGGTGTCGCCCCGGCGCTGGTTCTTTATCTGTGGACCTTGAACGATCTGAAAGCCCTCGGCTGGATGGCCGCGCTGATCTTCGCGATTTGTGGTTGTCTGCGGCTGGCCCGCTTCAACGTCATGTTGGATGATCCCGACCGACCCGGCTGGCAGGTGGATTTCTTTACGGGTGTTCCGGCACCTGCGGGTGCCTTGCTCGTCTTGCTGCCGGTCTATCTGGGCATTCTGGGGCTGGAGCAGAACACCACGGTCGCCATCTTCACCGCGCTCTACATGCTGTTCATCGGCTTCCTGATGGTCTCCAGCATCCCAACATGGTCCGGCAAACGCGCCGGGGCCCGTGTCTCACGCGGTCTGGTTCTGCCCGTCATGCTTGGCCTGATGGTGCTGATCGTCGTGCTGTTCAGCTACCCGTGGATGACGCTGACCTGCTTCGCCGCGATTTATCTGTCGACCATCCCGTTCAGCTACAGTGACTTCAGCAAAAGGGAAGCCCGCGACGCAGCCGAGGCGGCGGCGGCGAGCAGCGGCGACGGCGACGCGTAACGGCGACGGCTCAGCCTGTCTGAGAAAAAGAAATTGGCGGTTTCAGGGATCCCCGAAACCGCCAATCTTTATTCTGCTAAGTCTCTTTGGAACAGGACGACCTATTCGGCTGCCGCTGGCAGATCCTCATCGTCCTGCTTCTTTCTGACCTTCTTCGGCATTTTCACGACCGAGCTGTCCTCGGCGTGACGCACCGTTTTCTTGGTCGTCTTCTTGGCCGGGGCTTTGGCCGCAGCAGGCTTCTTCGTTATTTTGCCGGCCTTGGCCGTCGTCGCTTTCTTCGCCGTCGCCGCCTTAGGCGCTGCTTTCTTGGCGGTTGCCGGTTTCTCCGACTTGGCCTCGGCAGCCACAGCAGCAGCTGCGGTCTTTGATGGCTTGCTCGGCTTCGACGGTGCATTCGCCGCCGTCGCCGCCTTCACCGACTTTGCGGCTTGGGCGGTGCGCATCATCTCGTTGAGATCATCCAACGGCACTTCAGTTGGCACTTCGGTGATCACAGCCTGCTTTGCAGCCCTGCGGCCACGGACCTTGCTGGACACCCATTTGAACGGCGCAACAATGTTGGCCGGCATGGCGAGCAGGCTTGGGATCATCAC
>JABSRX010000386.1 GCA_013214695.1 Rhizobiaceae bacterium
CAAAGGGTTCGCCATCACCGACAAAGGCCACCGTGCTCACATCATCGAAGGCATCGTCGTTTGTGTCGGGGGCACCATTCTTGACCGGATAAATTCCCCAGTCCGCGCTGCTTACCCGCTCGACTTCTTCATTGAAGGTGACTTTGAAATACACCGTTTTTTCGCCATCGGGCCTGGCCTGGTCGATACCGGTGATTCCGTCCTCGTCCGAGCGCTCGATGCTTACAATGTAAGGCTGTGCATGATCCAAGGTATAGGATTCATTCTGCTCAGACGGCCCGTAGGGCTGACCAGTCGGCCCGGCCTGAACGATCTGGTCGCCCAGCACATCAAGGATGCCGAAATCTTTGTGCAATTCCAGTCCCACCTGATCGTTGTAATTGTTCAGGCCACTTACCGTGACGATATAAACCTGCCCCTGTAGTAAGCCACGACGGTCCCCTCCCGTTGCTTCCACAACACTGGTGACAGACACACCTGGATGATCGGACGCCAGCACGGGCGTGAAATCGCCTATGTTGACCGTCTCGTCGTCCACCACGCCGCTGAAGTTCACCCTGAAAGTGACCTCATCGCCCTTTGTCATTTCAACGTCAGGGTCGTGGAGCACAACATCCCTGAACTCGATGTCGGAGTCATCCAACAGCGGCACCAGCTGCATGCTGAACAGGTCTGCTTGACCGTTGTTGAGACCGTCAATGACCGCGCCCTCTGCGCTGACCGCATTGGTGACGGCGACATCGACGTCGTCGGCGTCAATCGCAGCGGGCGGATCTTCTGCTACGTCATAGGTGATGACGTAGCGGCTGTTGGGCTCGCTCTCGATCCACTCCCACGTCCCGGCGTCAGCGGCAGTCAGGTAGCCGTTGGAGATCAGATCCAGCTTGGAGGCGGCATTGCGCCAATTGGTGCGGAACTGGATAGTCGGTGCCGACGGCGACGTCCGCATCTCTTCCGAGAAATCGAGGGTCAGTTTCACCGAACCACCCTGCACCAGTTCTGTGACGTCCTCACCCAGCGGATCGCCCGCCGCGTCGAACAATTCGACCGTCGCGGCTTGCACGGTTGGCGCCGGGTTTTCATCACCGCTGCGTTGGCCGGCATAGGTGACCGACTTCACGTCCGATTCCTGGTTGAGCAATTCGAAGTCGCTGCTCACAGCGGCGCCTTCCGGCACTTTCACATGCATGGTGAACTCGCCGCCCGGATCGGTGGTCGGCGTCATTGTCACCTGATAAGCGTATTCCGCCCGCTGCTCGGGATCCTCTGATGGATCGGCGCTTTGCGTGCCAAAGCTTGGGGCCAGGACGCGCATCACACGGGTCACGGCAACCATCGAGGAACTGGCGGCCAGCGGGTCGCCGCCAGAATCTGTCACCACAATGAGGTTCGGTTCGCCCTCGTCTGCACCGCCGAGATAGTCGGCGTCCTCGCTGAACATCACCAGCAGGTCGAAGGCGCCGGTCGTCGGATCGCCGAGCACGGCGCCGGCATCGCGCGCCCAGGCGGGCTCGGGCCGCCACCGGTGCCCCTCGACGAACGGGATGAGCTCGAAGACGGCGCCGACGTTGGCGAGCACGGTGCGTCC
>JABSRX010000387.1 GCA_013214695.1 Rhizobiaceae bacterium
TACAAGCCCGATCATTGGGTGGCCTATTGGGATATGTATGAACATCCTGACACACAGCCCCCGTTCTCTCTTGGGGCGCTTGATTTTTGGTGGTTCAATGCCGATAGGGCTGCCGAGCTCAAAGCGTCTGGGGCGCTCTGATCCGGGGGAGCTACGACTTTGGCCGCCTATATCCTTCGAAGGCTTTTGCTGATTATTCCGACGCTTTTCGGGATCATGGTGATCAATTTTGCCCTCGTGCAATTTGTGCCCGGTGGCCCGGTGGAGCAGATCATTGCTGAGATGCAGGGCGAGGGGGATGTGTTCAGCTCATTCGCTGGCGGGGCCGAGGACGGCACCCTGACTGAAAATGAGGCGGAAGGCTACGCCGGTGCGCGGGGTCTGCCGCAGGAATTCATCGACGAGCTCAACGAGCTTTATGGTCTCGACAAACCGCCGCTTGAGCGGTTCCTCGACATGATGTGGAACTACATGCGGCTGGATTTTGGGGAAAGCTATTTCCGTTCGATCTCTGTTACCGACCTGGTGCTTGAGAAGATGCCGGTATCGATCACGCTAGGACTTTGGTCCACCCTGATTGCCTATCTCATCTCGATCCCGCTTGGCATCCGCAAGGCGGTACGTGATGGTACCAGCTTCGACAGTTGGACAAGTGGCGTAATCATTGCCGCATATGCGATCCCCGGCTTCTTGTTTGCAGTGATGTTGGTCGTTCTCTTTGCTGGTGGCAGCTATTGGCAGATTTTTCCACTGCGGGGCCTGACATCGGACAATTTTGATGACCTGACGCTTTACGGCAAGGTCATCGACTACCTTTGGCACATCACCCTGCCGGTTGTCGCCTCGACCATCGCCGCATTTGCGACGCTGACCCTGCTGACCAAGAACTCCTTTATGGATGAAATCAAAAAACACTATGTTATGACGGCCCGAGCTAAGGGCTTGTCGGAAAGCCGCGTGCTTTACGGGCATGTGTTCCGCAACGCGATGCTAATCGTGATCGCGGGGTTTCCAGCTGTGTTCATCGGGGTTTTCTTTGGCGGCAGTCTGTTGATTGAGACGATTTTTTCGCTTGATGGCCTGGGGCGTCTTGGGTTTGAGGCGGCGATCAGCCGGGATTATCCGGTTATGTTTGGCACATTATTCCTCTTTGGCCTGATCGGTCTGGTCGTGAATATCCTGAGCGACCTAATGTACGTTCTGGTTGATCCGCGCATTGATTTTGAGACGCGGCAGGGATGAGGGATGTGCGTCATATCGGGCGTTCTGAGTGGGGACTCTGCCCCCGTCGCATTGCATGCGACCCACCCGGGATATTTGCCTGCCAGAAGAAACAGGGATGTTGCGCATGAGACTGTCCCCGATTGCACAGAGGCGGTGGCGCAATTTCAAGGCGAACCGGCGGGCCTATTGGTCGCTGATTGCGTTTTCAGTGCTGTTCCTGATCACCCTGCCAGCCGAGTTCGTGGCCAATGATAAGCCGATCCTCGTGCAGTATCGTGGCAACTACTACATGCCAATTTTTCAATTTTATCCTGAGACCGCCTTTGGTGGCGATTTC
>JABSRX010000039.1 GCA_013214695.1 Rhizobiaceae bacterium
GGCGGCACGTCGTGTTCGATGTTGCGTACCATGGATGAGGCTTACAAGATTCTGCAGCTGCAGAACCAAAATCTCAACCCATTGGCGTCTTTCTACATGATGACGCTTGGCAACGCTGAGGCGCTGTCCTTGTCGGCTGAAATCGGCACTTTTGCTCCCGGCAGCAAGGCCGACATTTGCGTCATGAACAGTCGCGCTACCCCGGGCATGGCCTTGCGGATGGAAGCTGCAAACAGTCTGAGCGAAGAGTTGTTCGTGCTCCAGACCATGGGGGATGACCGTTCGATATCTCAGGTTTATGTGGCCGGGACGGCCAGCAAACCCGAAGCGGGATCACACGGCTGACAAAGCCCAATTTACAAAGTGTCTGCTCAAGGCAATAGTCGCGCCAATCAACTTGGTTTGGAGAAATGATATGACTGATTCCCCCATTGCGCTGATCACCGGTGGCGCCCGTGGTCTGGGTTATGCCTGCGCGGAAGCCATTCAGGAGAACGGTGCCCATATTGTCGTCGCGGACATAGATGAGCAGGGCGTGATGGAAGCGGCCAAGAAGCTTGGCAATGGAGCCGTCGGAATGGTTTGCGACATGTCCAAGCCCGACCAGATCAACGCCATGTTCGACAAGATCGAGGCCGATCACGGGCCGGTTTCAATCCTGGTCAACAATGCCGGCATCGCCAAATCGGGTGACTTTCTTGAGACGTCGCCCGAAGACTTTATGGAAGTCATCAATGTCAATCTGCTGGGCACTTTCGTTGCCCTGCAGCGGGCGGCGAAAACCATGGTCGACAAGGGCATTCGGGGCGCCATCGTCAACATGTCTTCGATCAATGCTCAGGTCGCGATCCCGTCAATTGCCTCCTACTGCGCCTCCAAGGGGGGCGTGATGCAGTTGACGAAGTCGAGTTCTCAGGCCCTGGCGCCACATGGCATTCGCGTCAATGCGGTCGGCCCCGGCTCAATTGACACCGCCATGTTGGCCGGGGTGAATGCCAATCCGGAAGCGATGAAAATGGTGATGTCGCGCACGCCGCTGCAACGCATTGGGGAACCGCGCGAGATTGGTGATGTCGTCGCCTTTCTCGCCAGCGACAAGGCAAGCTACATTACCGGTGAAACCATTTACGTGGATGGCGGGCGTCTGGCGATGAACTACACCTGCTGATCTTTTTTAAGAACCTTGTTGATTTCGGTTGATCATCCCTGGTCCGCCTGTGCGAGTTCCTGAAGAGGGTCGAGGCAGACGGAAAAACGCATCTAGAGTGGCAAAAAGTGTACCCTTTTGCCGCTCTTTGTTCTATCTGATGGCTAGAATTTTTCAGGAGTAATTGAACGTGTCCAAATCTGAGCCAGTTTTGATTGATACACATCCGGGTCGCAACGCGCAGGTTTACGGCATTGCCCGTGAACTGGGAACCGACATCGACCTGATCCATGAACCTTCGGTCGGCGTGGTGGGCACCAAAGGTGACAGCCAATGCTACATTGGCGTGCAGGCAAAAGTCGAAGCGATCCACAACTGCTTGCTGGAGAGTATCGGCAAAGAAGAAGGCCAGATGGCGTCCCGTTTGATCCAGCCGGAATACGCCGTTGCAACCTCTGACGGTATCCGCAATGGGACGCGCGAAATGCGCTATTCGCTGATCGGTCGTGAAGTGACCAACGATTCCTTCTGTGAACACCTCAGCGCCAGCGGATTGGCCGGTACCATCGCCGTCGTTGCTTGTGACAAGCCACCGGTCGGCACCCTGGCCGCCATGTTGGAACACAACCAGCCGGCGATCATCATGTCAGATGGCTCGATCCATCCGGCGATTGATCCGAAGTCCAACGAGCCCATCGATCTGGTCACCGCGTACCAGGTTGCGGGACACGAAGACGCCGAGTTCCGTAAGCATATTTCGTGTGCTGCCTGCCCAGGCTTCGGCAGCTGTGGTGGCATGTTCACCTACAACACCATGCAGACATTTATCGGCGTGGTCGGCATGCAGCCTCTGCACATGGTGGCGCCCCCTTCCGATGACCCGCGTCGTCTGAACGAATTCCCGCAGGAACTCGTCGGCTATCTCAGAGGTCTGATGGAATCCGATACAAGGCCGCGTGATATTGTCGGCCGCGACAATCTGCGCAACGCGGTGATCGTTGCCATGGCCGTTGGTGGTTCGACCAATGTGGTGCTGCACGTGCCCGAGATTGCCCGCGCTGCCGGTTTTGCCAACTTCTGGAAAGACATCATCACGCCGCAGGAATTCAACCACCTGTCGCAAAATGTCGTTCCAGTGCTGACAGATGCGCGCCCGTATGGACGCTTCTCAATGGTCGATATTGACCGTGTCGGCGGCGTTCAGGTCATCGTCAAAGAACTGATGGAAGCTGGCCTGTTGAACGGCGATGTACCAACCTGTACTGGCGAAACGCTGGCTGAGCAGGTCGCGCGTTTGAATACACCGTCTGCCGATGGTGTCGTTGTTTATCCGGTCGAAAAGCCCTTTAAGCCGACCGGCGGTCTGCGCCTTCTCGGCGGTAACCTGTCCCCTGAATTCAGCGCCATTCTCAAATTGGCCGGTGTTGAAGGCGGTCTGGAAGACAATGTGTTCCGCGGTTCCGCCCGCGTTTTCGAAGGCGAACAGGGTCTGCTGGATGCATTGGATACAGCGCCTGAAAGTTTCAAAGACCATGACATGATCATTGTCCGGTACGAGGGCCCAAGTGGTGCTCCAGGCATGCCGGAAATGCTCGATTCCACATCACGTATTACAACGCTTTGCCGCGAACGCGGTATCGTTGTTGGTCTGATGACGGATGCGCGCTTCTCTGGTGGTTCTGTTGGCCTGGTGATCGGTCACGTTGGACCGGAAGCTGCGCTGGGCGGCCCAATTGCCTTTGTTGAAGACGGCGATGAAATCGTTGCAGATCTGAACACCAACGAATTGAACTGTATTCCTCTGCAGGATCCAGCAATCGTTGCTGATCGCAAGGCAAAATGGGAACAGGTTGTCGCCGACAATGGTGGCATTCATCCCAATTGCGGTGAAGCCAATACACGCCTGTTGAACCGCATGCGCCGCTTGGCCGTGCCCGCTATTCAGGGCTCCGGCATGCATCCGGATCGGCAGCTTTGGGTCAACAATCCGCGTGAACCCGAAATGTCGTCGTTTGAACCGACAAACAAATACCGCTGATAAGCTTAGGGGTTCAGTCGAAACGGCTCCTCAATTCTGGCCTAGATAGCCAGAATTGAGGGCTGGATTTTTAATCCATTACCGTTTTTTGCGCTGGGTCGCCTCGCGCACCATTTTGCCGAATGCACGGTCCTTTGACCGGCGTTGCGCCAGCGATAGTGTGTTGAACTGCTCTTCGGCGGCGAGTTTGCGCCAGCGTTCAAGGCGTTGAGGGTCCAGCTCGCCGCTTTCAACGGCAGCCAAAACCGCGCAGCCGGGTTCCTGCTCATGTTGGCAATCGTTGAATCGGCACTGGCTTGCCAGCTCTTCGATATCGGAGAACAGGTTGGCGATCCCCGTCTCGGCATCCGTTAGCTGTAATTCGCGCATGCCTGGCGTGTCGAGAACCACGCAGCCGCTGTCGAGAAGGTGAAGCTGACGGCTGGTCGTCGTATGACGCCCACGCGCATCGTCTTCGCGAATGGGCTGGGTGGCAATTGAAGTCGACCCCGACAGCGCATTGGTGAGTGTGCTTTTGCCGACACCTGAGGAGCCAAGGAAGGCGACAGTTTGCCCGGGCTTGCACCAGGGGGCGAGCCGGGCCTTGGGCTCGTCGCCCCGCGCGTCCAGCAAAATGACCTCCACAAGTTCAGAAACGGCCGCGGCCTGTGTGCGGTAGGTTTCCGGATCATCGCACATATCGGCCTTGGTGATGACGATGACAGGGGTGATTTCGGCTTCCATCGCCAAGGCGACGTAGCGCTCAAGGCGTGCGATATTGAAGTCTGGATTGCAGGACGTGACGATGAAAACCGTGTCGAGATTGGCGGCAATCAATTGTATCCTGCGGTCGTGCCCAGGCGCGCGACGTTTGATCAGGCTCTTGCGTTGCAGCGGTGTCGGGACGCTGGATGGATCATCCGCCAGCAACAACCAGTCGCCAACGGTGATGTCGGCATTGGGCGCGATGTGTGTGTCGATTGCTTCACCCATGACGTGCAGTCCGCTGCGTTGCACTTCCATGACACGGACCGGTGGTGTCGTGGTGAGCTGGTCGATGCTGATCTGTTGGGCAAAATAGGGCTGCCAGCCGAGTCGTTCGAGCGGCGACAGAACAGGCTTGTTGTCGGCCTTTTGGGAGGTCGACGCCAGAACATTGAGATATTCTCGTTTCATTGAAAAAGGACTTTCATGTACCAAACGGCCTGAATGGTTTGCGGGCCGAGGTGTAAAAATTTGCGCGCGTGAACAGCGGCCCACAATCTTTGTTGGTTGGGGGGCACATGTTCAGCAATTTTCCAGGAGGCCTCTTTGCCTCCCCACCTTACCGGGACATAAAATCTCCATGTTGATGACTGTCTTTACCATGGGCAGGCGCTGCTGACCAGTTCTGGCAATTGGCTTGGCGCCTGAGGTCTATCCGACAATCCGCAGTTCACGCGAAAACGTGGTCAGGCATTGAATGCCGTCTTCGGTGACCACCACATCGTCCTCAATCCGCACGCCGCATTCGCCGGGCCGATAGAGCCCCGGTTCCACCGTGTAGACCATGCCAGCCTCGAGCTCCTGGTGATTGCCACGCATGATCTGCGGGGCTTCGTGTACATCCAACCCAAGCCCGTGGCCCGTTTTGTGAACGCGGAAGGCGGCAAACTGCGAATTCTCCAGCACGAGCTGCACGGCGTCATCGACGGTGTGAGCGGATAGCCCCGCCTTGCTGACTTTACGCCCCCGTTCATTTGCTGCCAGAACCGTTTCGTAAAATGCGCGGTCGTGTTCTGACACCTCGCCAACAAAGAATGTGCGCGTAATGTCGGCGTTGTAGCCCTGCCAGCTGGCCCCGAAGTCAAACAGCAGGGCATCGCCGGATTTGATCTTATAATCTGGTCGCGCGGTCGCGTGAGGTTCTGCAGAATTGTCCCCGGCGGCGACGATGGGGTCGAAGGCCAGCCCATCTGCCCCATGGGCAAACAGTTCGTTGAGCAAAATGGCCTCTATTTGTTTTTCGGTTTGGCCGATCTCAATCTGCTGCAGTGTTGCTTCCAGTGCGGCTTCGGAAATCGCGATGGCGTGTTTCAGATGCTCAATCTCATCTTGGGACTTCACCAGGCGGATCGAAGAGATGGCAGCATGGGCATCAACAAACCTGGCATCGGGAAGCGCCATCTGCAGCGCCATCTGCTCAAACACCCGCATGCGCTGAGCTTCCAGGCCGATCTGCGGAGCGTTGCTCAACTGAGTTAGCGAAGCGGCGGCAGCTTGGAAAGCGTCCTGATATCCTTCTTCGTCCTTCCAGCCAAAGACATTGCCCGGAAACGCCAGCTTTTCAAATGATGCCAGTTCAAGATCAGGAACAATTGCGGCTGGCTCTCCCAGCTTTGGAATAATCACCACCAGGGGACGTTCCATCAGATGAAAGTTGGCAGTAAACAACCGCTGGAAGTTAGGACCAGGAACAAAGGCAACGGCGTCCAGCTGTTCGGTTTCCAAGATTGAGTAAATGGGATCCAGCCGGGTATCTGAAGTGTGGAAGGCCAAGCGAGCCCCTTTCTTTTTCGGGGAAGAAAGCAGCCAGCTTAGCCAAGTTTTTCAGATGCCGCTATGTCAGGTATTCACCCTTTCGGAACCGGACAGGATCTCGACCACCATGGCGGCGGTCCAGGTAAATGTGGTTCCGCCACAGGGTTCTGCGATTATCGGATCGTAATATTCCGCAAATCCACTCTTCTTGATCAGTTCAAGACTGCTTTTTTCGATCATGGCAGCGGTCTTGGTCTGACCCCCGGCGCGCAGGCCATCGGCAATCATATAATTGACGATCAACCAGGTTGGCCCGCGCCAATAGCGCAGGCCGTCAAATCTTGGATCTGTTGGATCGTGACTTGGGACGGGATAGGAGGCGATTTCGGCCAGCTGCTCGACGCGCTTGGCGATTGTTGTCTTGTTGGCGTCCGGGATGGGAGCAACCGCTGCAAGGATGCCGGCGACGGACGGCGAGTCGATCATCGATCCCGTGGCGCGGTCAAAGCACAAATACTGACCGTAGGCGTCACTCCAAAGCGACTCCATCGCGGCAATGCCGCTGGCCGCCCAGGCGCGCGATTCTTCTGCAATGGTCTGTTCGCCAAACTCCTCGGCAAGCTTGGCAAGGTCGGCGCAGGAGCGCAGCAAAATGCCATTGAAGCCGGGATCGACAATCTGGAAAGGCGACGCATCATGCAGCTTTGAATTGTCCCAGCCCAGCGAACGGAATTTCTGCACCAGCCAGATGTAACGCTCATATTGCGCCTGTGTGGGCCTGTGCTCTGGGTTGGCGTGTTGGGTATCGCGGCGGACAAAGGGTTTTACATTGTCGGTCGGAACACGCTCAAAGGCCTCGTCCCAGTCAATGGAGTTGTCCCGTCCGGTTTCCCATGGGTGGATCACCGCAACCAGTCCGGTGTCCTGCGGGTCCCGGCACTGGAAGAACCAGGCGTGCCAGGCATGCAGTTTCGGCAGCAGTGCGCGGGCTTTTTCTTTTGCCAGTTCACGGTTTTTGGCGCGTTGAAACAGGCGGTAGACAGCAAAGGCCGCGACGGGTGGTTGGGTGATGCCGGTTGTTGGAACCGGGCGTCCGGTGTCCCAAACTTCGGGTCCAGGGAAATATCCATCATCTTCCTTATGGAAGACAATATGGGGAACCATTCCGTCTTCCCACTGGTGCTCGAACAGGGTCTCGATTTCCTGCCAGGAACGGGCCTCGTCAAAATGCGCCTGGCCGAGTGCGGTCAGACAGCTGTCCCAGTTCCATTGGAACGGATACAGGCCATGGGTGGGCACGGTATAATGTCCCAGATCATTTGTTCGCAGAACTTCCGCAGCGCGATCAATCAAATGCTTCGACATGGATACACTCCGAGATATTGGTTAGGCGACAGACTGGGTTGTTGCTGGATCGAACCAGCGAATGCGGTCTGCCTGGGGAGCCAGTGTCAGGACGTCACCTGCACTTACCGACAAATCACTGTCCAGAACAGCCCGGAATAGGCTTCCATCCACGTCGCATGTGACCAGCAGATGGGCGCCCAGTGGCTCAATCACTTTGGCGGTGGCGCTGAAGCCTTTGTCAGCCGGGCGCAGATCTTCCGGGCGAATGGCAAACTTCAAGTCGCCATTGCTGGAGGGGCCGTCGATCTTTTCACCTGCCACTTCCCATTTGCCTTTTCCGGCAGACTTGGCGGGCAGGAAATTCATCGGCGGGTTGCCAATGAAGCCAGCGACGAATTCGGCTGCCGGATTGCGATAGACCTCAATTGGGGTTGCAGCCTGCACAATTTCGCCCTGATGCATGACGCTGATCCGGTCAGCCATGGACATGGCCTCAACCTGGTCGTGGGTCACATAGACAGCTGTCGTCTTGCTTTCGGCCAGCACACCTTTCAGTTCGGCGCGCATTTCCATACGCAGCAGGGCGTCAAGGTTGGATAGCGGCTCGTCCATCAAGATCACGTCCGGCTCCATTGCCAGGGCGCGGGCGACGGCCACGCGCTGACGCTGACCGCCGGACAACTCACCCGAATAGCGCTTCAGCAACTGCTCAATGTGCATCAGTGTTGCGGTGCGCTCGACGCGACGCTTGACCTCATCGTCGGGCAATTTCTGCATGCGCAAACCGAAGCCGATATTCTCGAAAACGGTCAGATGCGGGAACACGGCGTAGTTCTGAAACACCATGGCGATCCCACGATCTTTGGGTGGCAGATGATCGATGCGTCGACCGCCAATCCAGACCTCGCCGGTGGTGGCGGTTTCCAGCCCAGCAACAATGCGCAACAGAGTAGTCTTGCCACAGCCCGAGGCACCCAGCAGTACCATGAATTCCTGATCGGCAATGGTCAGGTTGATGTCTTGCAGCGCTTGGTAATCTCCAAACCGCTTCGCAACGTTCTTAATTTGAATCTCAGCCATTTCAGTATCCTTTCAGGCGCTTAGCGGTTCGCGATGCCCCACATGGCAAACAGGTATTTGCGCACGGCGAAGATGAAGATCAGGGCAGGGACAACAAGGATGAAGCCGCCAGCGAATTTCAGATGCAGAGGTGACGTTTCCAGATTGGTCAACAGGAAGGCCGTCAGCGTTCGGTTCTCGATGGTCAGAACCGCGGCAGCAAAAACTTCGTTCCACGAGATGACGAAAGCGAAGATTGCCGACGCGGTTATGCCCGGGAGGATCAGTGGGAACACAACCTTGGTGAAGGCGGTGAGCCGGGTGCAGCCCAGTGTCCAGGCGGCTTCTTCCAGCTCCAGCGGAATGCCAGAAAACAGCGAGAAGGTGATCAGCACGGCAAAGGGAATGGCCAGAGTTGTGTGGACCAGAGCCAAGCCAAAGACGGTGTCATCAAGTCCGGTGCGAATGAACATCACGGCCAGAGGCAGCGCCAGCAGAGGCAGTGGGAAGGCGCGCGTCAACAGGATCAACATCCGGAACAGTTCCTTGCCCGGAAAGTCGAACCGGCTGAGCGCGTAGCCAGCGGGTGCACCGACAACGATCGACATGATCATGGTGAGCACAGCCACCAGGATCGAGTTCTTCAGGGCGTCCAGCATGCCTGCGAAGGTCGAGAAGAATGCCAGTGATCCCAGATCAAATTCCGGAATGAACGATTTCGGGAAAGCGTTCACGGCCTCCGGGGAACTCAGGGTGTTGATCAGCAAGAAGTAGAGCGGAACAATCACCCAGGCGCAAAGCAGGAAGACAGCGGAGGAATAGACCCATCGACTTGCCTTGCGGACGTCGTTGGCCGGTGCATTTTCAACATCAGTGCTCATATCGTGGCTCCTTTAGGGACACGCAGCAGGCGCAGGATCAGGACCGTGAAGGCAATCGAGATTGCCAGGATGATCAGGGCCACGGCTGCGGCAGCGCCACCATTCAGCAGTTCAAATTGGTAGTTGAAGGTCTCGCTCATCAGGACCGGGAACAATGTGCCCCCAATNGCCTGAACCACGGCGAAGACTTCGAATGCGAGGATCACGCGTATCACCAATGCGGTGGACAAGGACGGACGCAACAGCGGCAGCGTGATTTTCAGGAAGCGCTTCCAGGGCGATGCGCCAAAGACTTCAGCAGCTTCATAATATTCTTTTGGGATAAGCCCGATACCGGCAACCAGAATGACCAGCATGATCGCTGTCGCGCGCCAGATCTCGGCCAGCGCAATTGCCAGGAATACGAGGCCGGGGCTTTGGTAACTCAACAGGTTGGCTGGTCGATCAATCAGACCAAGACCGCTCATCATGGAGTTCAGGAAACCGGATTGCTCGAAGATTGCCAACCAGATGATGCCGGCGGCCAGGTCAGAAATACCGAGTGGAATGGTCCAGACATAGAGGACCATGTCACGGCCTTTCTTCATATTGCTGACCATGGTTGCCATCAGCAGGGCCAGGCCTAACTGAACGGGGACAACTGCGGCGGCCAGCAACAGCGTGTTCTGCAGCGAAATGGGGAATTTCCAGTGGGAAGTCACATTGCGGAAATTGTCCATCGTGAATCCGTCACCGGTGGTGAATGCCTGTTGGGCAACCAGCACGAACGGATACAAAAAGAAGAAGCACAGAAACAGGGTGACCGGCAAAATTAGGATATAGGGCAGGTATCGCGCGTTCATCGAACCGCTCCTTTCAGGCATCCGGGTTTTGGAAATCGGGTCGGGTTGTCCGGGCCGATCTGGCGGCCCGGACTGTGGCGAATGTGCGCCGTATTATTCGACGGGGCAAGGTCCGTCGGACGGAGCATCTGGGGCCCAGCATGGTGCGCCAGAGTCGTTCATGATTGCCTGCAGACGTGGCTTGTGTTCGTCGAGAACGGTGCGGATGTCCTGGCCAGCCAGCACGATGCGCTCGAAGGTTTCAGTGTAGAGCTGGCTGAACTCGCCGCCCTTGGAACCAAGACCCGCTGGCAGAAGGCCAGGGTTGGCGTCTGCGGAACCCGACATTTTTGCAACCGCGTCGCCGGCAGCCTTAACCGCTGGTGGCAGGTCGCCTGGCAGATCAACATCAACAACTGGGAAGAAGTTGGTTGCACGCAGTGTGGCGATCTGCGTTTCAGGCTTCAGCATGTGCTGAACCAGAGCCTTGGCGCCTTCCATGTCCGGAGCTGTGCGCGGGATCGCAACACCAGCCAGAACTGGCATGAAGCCACGGCCTTCAGGACCCGCAGGTGCAGGGAATGCAACGAAGTCGTCTGGACGCTCGTTGAAAGCCTGTGCAACGCGAGAGGTGTGGTCGAACACGATCCATGCATCGCCGTTCAGCAGCTGCTCTTGCAGGAAGCTGAAGTTTGTCGAAGCTGGGTTGGTGTGCTCCCAGAGCTCACGCATTTTTTCCCAAGCGGTGACAGCCTTGTCGGAAGCAAATGTGCGGACAACACCATCGGTGTAGGATGGGTACAGGTAACCCTGGAAGAAGCGATGCTTCAGGCCTTTTGGACCAGCAGGGAAACCGAATTTAGGCTCGCCTTCTGCCTTGTGCACATTGGCGGCCCACTGGATCAACTGATCGTAGGTCAGCGCGTCGATGTTGGCGCCATCTGGCAGATGGGCGAGAGCCTTTTTGTTGGCAGCCATGATGTAAGAAGCCTGCATCCAAGGGATGTACTGCATCTTACCGGTGCCCAGCTTGGCCAGGTTGTTGAATGTGTCGGATGCAGATGCGCCCAGACCGTCGAGATCGACCAGATCGTCAGGGTTCATTGCGGAATAGTCGCCGTGCAGAGCGCCCAGCACACCGATGGAGCCGGAACCAGCCTGCAGCTCAGCCTGCAAACGGGTCAGCCATGGGCCGCCATCGTTTGGCTGATAGTCCACATCACCAGCACCTGCCAGCACCTTTTCGCGCATGGCCTGAGCTTCTTCGACCGGCTTGGCCTGAGTTGACCAGAACAGTACGTCGGCCTGAACCGCCGCTGTCGAGGCCAGGATCGCGACGCTTGAAAGAGCGCTCACCAGCTTCAGTTTAATTGACATTGTTTCCTCCAGTTTGAAATCTTGGCCGGTGTTTCGGCCATTCTCAATTTGCTTGGGCACTGGGCCCCACACGCTTTCCGAGAAGGAGCAGAATACTCGTCTCATCGTGCGCTGTTGTTGATATTGGTATAACGTTTAACCATCCGTCAAGCCCTATTTTCTGCGAAATTTTCCCACACTTGGTGGAAAATATGCCAAATCGTTTGATTTTGTTGCGATATCCGCCCAATATCAGCCTGTGTAAGAAACAGTTCTGACGGAGCAAATGGAGCATAAGCCGAAACTTGCTGATGTTGCTCAAGCTGCCGGGGTCTCGACCGCGACGGCCAGTCAGGTGCTGCGTGGTACAGGACGGATATCCGACTCGACGCGCAAAAACGTTGTCGCTGCGGCAAAGCGATTGAACTATGTACGCGACAGCCGGGCCGCCTCGATGCGCTCGGGGGAAAACCGGGAAATCGGATTTGCCGTCTTGCAAATTGCCAACCCGTTCAATGCCGAAGTGATCAGCGGAGTTTCAGATCTGTTGGAAACCGAAGGCTATCTGGTGTCGGTGCTCGACAGCCGAGATGACACCGACCGTCAGCGGCGCAACCTTGAAGCTTTTATTCGGTCCTCCCGCGGTGGATTGCTTTGGGTGCCGGCGGAAAACACCGACGACGACACATTTGAATTGCTGAAGGCTCACGGCATTCCCACTGTCTCGTTTCTGCGTCGCTCGGGAAAAGGTCGCTTCGATCATGTCGGTATCGAAAATTCGGCGGCAACCGAAAGCGCCACCCGCTATCTCGCTGAATTGGGACATCGTCACATCGCCTATCTGGGCGGGACGGCTGAATTTGGTGTGCGTGTTGAACGCATAGAGGGGTGTAAAAAAGCGATTGCAGAGCTGGGTCTTCCCGAGCTCGTGGTCTGGAATTGTCCAGATGAGAAAGTGGCGGGTCTGACAGAAATTTCAAAGCTGCGCGAAGCTTATCCGAAGATCACGGGCATTGTCTGTAATGGGGACATGGTGGCCATCGGTGCCTGTTCCGGCATGATCCGGATGGGGTTGAAGCCGGGCAGGGATATTTCTGTCGTTGGGTTTGATGATGTTCAGGACGCCGCCATCGCTACTCCACCGCTGACCACAATGTCGGTTTCACCCTATCAGTTGGGCCGCAAACTGGCCCGTGTGGCGCTGGACCGGATCCGTGATCCTGAGATGCCAACAACCATTTCGCTGATGCCAGCGGAATTGATCACGCGGGAATCCACAGGCCCTGCGCCTAAAGAGGCAGATTGAACCGCAACCATCTGGTGACTCACCTGTTTGATAAAGCTAGCATTGGCTGAACGAACAGCATGCAGGGTTGCAACATGGAAGTAGCACTCACTCCCCTCGAATTCGCCCGCAGGGCCCGTCATCTCTACGGCGACAAGGAAGCCGTGGTCGATGGAGAAAAGCGATTTACTTACGAACAGTTCTTAGATCGGTGCGATCGCTGGTCGGCGGCGCTGCAAGCCATGGGTGTCGGCAAGGGTGACCGAGTTGCCTATATCGCCCCGAACACTCATTCGCATTTGGAAGCCTATTATGCGGTGCCGCAGATCGGGGCTGTTCTGGTGCCGATCAACTATCGGCTGCTGGCTGAGGATTTTGAGTACATCATCAACCATTGCGGCGCGAAGGTTGTGTGCGCCGATCCCGACTATTTCGAAGCGGTTGATGGTATCCGTGATCAGTTGAAGAGCGTCAGTCATTTTGTCGCTCTGGAGGGTCAATCCAACGGGTGGATAGATTACGAAGCAACGGTGGCAGGGGCGTCGCCTGATTTTGCATCCGTTGAAATCGATGAAACCGATCTGATCACCATCAACTACACAAGTGGCACTACCGCGCGCCCCAAAGGCGTGATGATCACCCATCGCAATGCCTACATGAATGTCATGGGCACATTAGCCCATCATCATCTGACGCCGGAAGACCGCTATCTTTGGACCTTGCCGATGTTCCACGCCAATGGCTGGACCTTCACTTGGATCAACACAGCGCGCGGCATGGCGCATGTCTGCCTGCGGAAAGTTGAGCCGGCTGCGATCTATGATCTGATCCGCAAGGAAGAGATCACCATGTTCTGTGCGGCGCCTACCGTTTTGATCGGCATTGCCAATGCGCCGGCTGAAATGCGTGAAGGGGCGCCGCGCGGTGTACGCTTGTTTACAGCGGGCGCTCCGCCGGCGGCCGCGACAATTGAATTGGTGGAAACCGAATTGGGCTGGGAATTGACGCATGTCTACGGCCTCACCGAAACCGCTCCCCTGATCACTTTCTGTGAACCCAGAGCAGAACATCGCAACCTCTCCCCTGGCGATCGCGCCATCGTCAAGGCGCGGCAGGGTGTGGAGCTGATCAGCTCAGGCGAGTTGCGGATTGTCGATGAAGACGGCAACGAAGTGCCGCAAGACGGCGAAACGCTTGGCGAGATCACGGTGCGCGGGAATGTTGTGATGAAGGGTTATTACAATGACCCGGAAGCGACCGACGCAGCGATCAAAAATGGCTGGTTCCATTCCGGCGATGCCGCCGTTGTCCATCCGGACGGCTATGTCGAAATCCGCGACCGCTTCAAGGACGTCATCATATCGGGTGGTGAAAACATCTCATCGGTTGAAGTCGAGGGCTGCCTGTTGCGGCATCCTGCCGTGTTGGAGGCCGCAGTGGTCGGCATGCCGCATGAAAAGTGGGGCGAAGCGCCCCATGCATTCGTCATTCTTCAAGATGGGGCTGAAGCAACGGAAGACGAATTAAAGCTGCATGTGCGTGACAACCTGGCTCACTTCAAAACCCCGAAATGGGTCAGTTTTGTGGATGAATTGCCCAAAACAGCGACCGGCAAGGTGCAGAAGTTCCAGTTGCGCGGCAGTCAGGCGGGCATTTCGCGTCAATAGGAATCCGCCCAGCGATTTTTCCCTTTCCTTACCAAAAATTCACTTGGAATTGCGCTTCTGGCTCACCACTTCAGGGCCAGATACGCATTGAGGAGAGAAATCGACATGAGCTTGAACCAGCTTTTCGACCAGTTTTTGGGCGGTTCCCAGCAGCCTGCTGCCGGTGAACCGCAAGGCAACCAGCAGGGCGGCCTTTCCAACATTCTGCCAGGTGGTGTGTCCAATCAGATGCTTGGCG
>JABSRX010000388.1 GCA_013214695.1 Rhizobiaceae bacterium
TTGGGGGCAAATTCCGCGTTGAGCGTCTGACACAACATCCGACGCCCTCCCATCGCAGCGGCGTGCGAGTGCTGCCCGGCATTGCCGCGCATGGCGGCGGTCGACGAGGTGACCAGCAGCGTGCCGCGACCCCGTTTGACCATATTGGGAAAGACACTGCGGGCGGTTCTGTAGAGGCCCTGGGTGCCGAGTTTCCAGCCCATCTCGAATTTCTTGGGTGGCGTGTCCATCAAACCTTGATCACCGATCTGCGCTCCCAGATTGTAGATGACAGTCTCGATGGGACCGATGTCCTGCTCGACGGCGGCCACCCGATCCTCAATCGCATCCTCGACGATTGCATTCATCAAAAATCCGCTGGCGTCGTGGCCCTGGCTTTGGATGTCGTCCACCAGCGCATTGAGCCCGTCTTCATCGCTGCGTCGACACAGCACGGCGTGGTAGCCTTCTCGGGCAAACCGTTTGCCGACCGTGCCGCCAATTCCGGCGCCCGCACCGACAACAAGGCAGACAGGTTTCATGGGATTTCTCCGGTGTTGGTGTTTTGCGGCTTCACTGTCTGTCATGGACGTTAGCGCTTGCAGCGGCAAATCCCAACATGTTTAAAATGCCGCGACTGTTTGCAGGAGAGGCGCCATGAGCAAGACCATTGATTTCATCTTCGATTTTGGCAGCCCCAATGCCTATCTCGCCTATCGTGCATTACCGGGCGTGTTGGAGCGTAGCGGCGCGGAGCTCAATCTGGTCCCCTGCCTGTTGGGCGGGATCTTCAAGGCAACGGGAAACCAATCGCCGGTTCAGGCCTTCGCTCCTGTGAAGGGCAAGCTGGAGTATTTTCGCATTGAGATCATGCGCTTCGTGAAGAAGCATGGGCTCGATGATTTCGCCTTCAATCCGAATTTTCCGGTCAACACGCTGATGATGATGCGCGGGGCGATCGCTGCGGAAATGGACGGTCGCCTGGATGACTATGTCGAGGCCGGCATGCGGCAGATGTGGGAGCAGGAGCTGAAGATGGATGATCCAGATGTGTTTGCAGCTGCCATGACGGATGCCGGTTTTGACGGGCCCGCCTTGCTGGAGCGCATTCAGGAACCCGAGGTCAAAGCAAAATTGATCAACAACACCGCGGCTGCTGTTGATCGCGGAACCTTCGGTATTCCGACATTCTACGTTGGAGACGAAATGTATTTCGGTAAGGATCGCCTGTTGGAAGTTGAAGAAGCGGCGAGTTGATCGGCTCTAGCCAACAGGCTGCGCGGCTCCTGTCTGGCCTGCTGCCTTGATGGCTTCAACGACCCGCAAGGTTTTCAAACCTTCAGCGCCGCTGGCCAGCGGTTCGCACTGGCCATCAATCACATCCAGAAAGTGTTGAAATTGAAGCGGCAACGGATCGGCATCGTCGAAGGCGACTGGATTGTTGTCGATGGGTGCCCACCAGCTTTGCTCGCCCGGATGGTTCCAAAGCCGCAGGTCGGGGATCGACAGGGCGCCCAATGTGCCTCCGATTGTGTAGCAATGGGCATCGGTTGCCGGGTAGGCGGGGTTTTCCTTGGCGGT
>JABSRX010000389.1 GCA_013214695.1 Rhizobiaceae bacterium
TTATTTAATGTCTGATAATTATATAAAAGTATAATTATTTTTGTTTGACAATGTAAACATAATAATAATTTAATAAATTACGTTATTTTGGAGCCTTTTGAACTGCACTTAGTACAAGGGAAGTAAAGGCACTTGAACTGAACTGAAGTGAAGGGAGTAAAAAATGGTCATTTTTCATCAGTTTTTGTCCTTTTTTTCGATAATAATGATGACATTATTCGAGCTAAAAACGAAAACCATTAAGATTTGCCGTATGATTTTTACGATTAATAATGAGTAATAATTAGTCATAAAATGGTTAAAAAACAAGTAAATTTTTAGTTTTCATGGGGAATTTATATGGTTTTTATTCGCTCAAAAAAGAGCTTATAATAGTTAATTCTTTAAAAAAAAGAATTACTAATAAAAATGGGGCAAGAGTTGACAAGATTTCAGTGATTTAACGAAGACGAACTGGCAATCTTTTAGTTATTCATAAAGTGTAAAATAAGACCTAATTTTGCCGTTAAAAAAACCTGATGTAAAGTTTTGGAAAAACAAGGATTTCAAATCTGCACCGTCACTATAAATATTGTTTGCACAGACTCTCAACCACGATGAAGTTTGTCATAAAAGTGACCGAAAATCGTACCCTTTACCCAGTCAAGTAGGGAATCGCCGAAAAATCGTGTTTTTTTTGAAAACCCGAGAGAGAGGCCTCACAGAAGAAATCATGTGTCTTTTCGTCATATTGCTAAAAACTGCGTGGTAAGCAATAAAACTCGACTTTGAAAGGTCCTGAGATAAAACCAACTAGTGGTTTTTATAGACCCTTTTTTGGTGACACTTTTTTTTCTCATTAAAACCACTTTTGACATTTTGGAGGACCCAAAAAGTGATCAAAAATGAGGTTTTTTGGAACTTTCCATTATAAACCCGAAAGTGCTAAAAATAGTTAGTACTTTCTGGTAAAAATGAACCTAAATATTGAACTTTTTGGGTTTTGCTAAAAAGATGACAATATTGTCAGACTTTATCTCCAATTTATTGAGTATTTTGGATCCTTTTTGTAATTTTTTGTAACTTATTGTTACAAATAATTAAAAAATAATTAGTAATATAAATTTATTAAAATTTATTAAAATTTGTGAAAAAATGACGAAATTTGAGTAAAATTGGTCAAAAAAGACCAAATTTATCAAAAACAGGGAAAAAGCCCATATAAAATTATGATGTGTTTTAGTAAAAAATAACGTTTTTTCATGAAAATATGATAAAAACTTATAAAAAAGGTAAATTTATTTATACTTATCAACAAATTATTATAAAAAAATTAGTAATTTATTGATCAATGATTGAGTTAAAAGTAACAAAAAGATAACTTTTTTGGGCGGAAAAGATGATCATAAAGTGATCACTTTTATTGGATCATTTTGGATTCAAATATTGAATACTTTTTGGGTCTAAAAAGTGGTCAATATTATTCGGTATTTTGGATCCAATTTTGAATGTCAAAAGATTATAACAATCAATGTTTATAATTTTGACAAAAATAAAACTGAAATC
>JABSRX010000390.1 GCA_013214695.1 Rhizobiaceae bacterium
ATGCTCACAGGCTACGGCAACATCACTGCTGCTGTAACGGCCATCAAGCTCGGTGCTGTCGACTACTTGGCCAAACCAGCCGATGCCGATGAGGTCTGTCAGGCTCTCCTCGGCACATCGTCACATGAGATCGTCACGCCCGAGGATCCAATGTCGGCCAGCCGTGTTCGCTGGGAACACATAACACGGGTTTACGAGTTGTGTGACCGTAACGTTTCTGAGACCGCCCGTCGTCTGAACATGCATCGCAGGACGCTGCAGCGGATCCTGAACAAACGGGCTCCGAATTAAAACGCAACACCAAAATAGCCGACGAGGATATGCTGGCTGACCTGTATAGGTCGATAGCTGCCGAGAATTGATTAAGCGGATTTGGTCTGTCTTGAAGGCGTGACTCCGGATCTGGTGCCTAACGCATGGGCAAATGGCAATTGTGGTGTGTTCGGCTACAGCTGCCGAATTTCAAGTGAAAGAGAAGTTTATGATACTGGCACTCGGCGCAGCTCTGGGTTTCATTTCCGTCGCCTTTGGCGCCTTTGCAGAGCATGCATTGCGCGAGACTGTGACCGATGAGCATTTTCGTTATCTGATGACAGCGGTGAGGTACAACCAAGTACATGCTGTCATGGCTGCCGCCATTGGGCTGGCTCTGCTGACTGGTCAGCACTCGGCTTATTTTGGTGTGCTTCGCTGGAGCGGCGTGTTGTTTATCATTGGCACAATGCTGTTCAGCTTCAGCATTTACCTGTCTGTGTCCTTCGACATCCCAACTCTCGTCTATCTAACTCCTGTAGGGGGGATGACAATCATGGTGGCGTGGTTTTGCCTATTGGTGGCTGGCGTCTTCGCAGCGAAGAAGGCAACTCGTCATTAGAAAAGGCCCAACCCCACTCAGGTGAAACAGCAGACAAGAAGGATTGAAATTTGTCTCAGAACCAAGCGAAGAATATTTTGGGCACCAACCTCGAGTGCTGTTGCAATGAGCCAAAAACGGGCTTTTTCCGCGACGGCTATTGCCATACCAACCTGATGGACCAGGGTTCTCATGTGGTATGTGCGGTGGTCACTGAAGAGTTTTTGGAATTTACGAAGTCACGCGGCAATGATCTGAGCACGCCGATACCCGCTTATGATTTTCCAGGATTAAAGCCAGGCGATGGATGGTGTCTGTGCGCTTTACGCTGGAAAGAGGCCGAGGAAGCTGGCGTTGCACCACCCATTAAGCCAGAATCCACGCATGCCAGAGCGCTGGCGTTCATTGAAAGGAAGGTGCTTGAAAAGCACTATATTCAGCGGGAACAACCTGACCAGTTGACCTAGCACAAGGCGTTTCTTTGACGTTGGCGGCCATCCCCTATCAGCGTTTCACACTGTCCGAAAACCTAACGGGCAATACGTAGGGCACTCTTTTCCGGTAGGCCGCAAAAAGACGTCCATGACGCTTCTTGAGCCGCTGTTCCTTCAGCAACGGTGCCAACAGGCAGTAGGCTGAGAGGCAGATGGCAACAGCCAATTGATCAGGTGTCCAAACAGGCACTGTCCAAA
>JABSRX010000391.1 GCA_013214695.1 Rhizobiaceae bacterium
TTGCGATAGGCCATGACTGACACTCCATCTTTCCAAAAAGATTAAAGTGTTGCGTCGATCCATTGAATCCACCGGACTAAGCGGTCATTTGGCCCACCGCTTTCCCTCATTGGATTTCGGTCAATCAGTTTCATCCAGCTCCTTGGCGGTCTGCAGGTAGTAGTTGCGCGTAGGACAATTGATTTCCATCTTGGCCCTCTGACGCAAAAGCTCAGCTTTGATCGCGGTGATACTCTTGTCATTTTCATCTAGCCGGAGGAGGCGATCAATGAGTTCAAGTGCCCATTGGTACTCACCTCGTGCCTTCGCTCGTTTGATTTCTTCTCTCACCGCGCCAGTTCCACCAGCAAGTTCGATAATGCGCCTTGCTTCTTCCTTTGGAGCTAAGGGACTGAGCGAGGTTGGATTGCCATCAAACCATCCAAGCGTACCAACAAAATAGGCGCGAACCGCGTAATCAACCCGGCCGTAGTATTCTCGTAGATAAGGCTTGTCGGCCAACTCCGCGGGCAATCTTATGCTGGCTGCCAGTTCGTCCATGGTAAGACCGGCGTCCATGCCATCGCGGGTTTCGTCTACGACATGGCGGATTGCATCACGGTAGTCGCTCAACACCTGCTGGATCTGATCGGCACCAAACACGGCCTTGGTGTGACCCGGTCCCAGCACGTTGGGTCGAAAGGACATGAGCAGTTCCAGTGTGTCCGCCCAAATGTCAAAATCCCGATACTGCGTCCCCCGAATGGCGTACAGGTTTGGAAAGGCCCGATAATAATTGTCGCCACTGATCAGCAATTTCTTGGCTTTGTACCAAACCACCATGTGATCTGGCGTTTCGCCCGGTGCCATAACCAATTCAAGATCAATGCCGCACCGGGTGAGTTTCTCGCCCTCCTCCCCAATCTTGCGGGTTGCGGGCATAATTCCGCCACCCATGCCTTTCAATTGCCTGCTGGCTGGTCCGACACCAAGACTTACGATTTCTTCTGGATAAGAAAGCCCAAAACCAAATTGCCGACGCGTCCGCGCCTGAATGGCTTTGCAGCTTGTTTGTTTGACGAAGCAACGGTCAGCGGATTTTCCGTCCACTTGTCGCTGGTCAGAATTTCTGGACTGCCACCTTCTGCAAAAATGCGCGCACCCGAAATGTGATCGCGATGTGAATGGGTCAAAATTATTGTTTTGACAGGCAGGTCGGTGATCTTGCGAAACTCCGCGAGGATCGCCTCTGCAGCAGTTGTGGATTCTGACGTGTCGACAATCACCACGCCGTCATCACCCACGATCATGTAGACATTCGATGCAGCAAACCCGAAGGCCTGATAGACGTTGTCGGCTAAGGGCACAATTTCCTTGGTGAAATACTCAGGATGGCCTTGAAGTTCTGGATGCATGGGAGCGACACCTTTGGGTGATAAGTCCTGAAAAGGCTACGCGATTCAGGCGAACGTTCCAAACTGGAGCGTCCGCTAATGGGATGGACCGACTGCTCCCCCTCAGTGAGGGTTGGTCGTTTAGACTGATCCTTTTGAAGACAGGAG
>JABSRX010000392.1 GCA_013214695.1 Rhizobiaceae bacterium
ATACTTATACTTATACTTATACTTATACTTATACTTATACTTATACTTATACTTATACTTATACTTATACTTATACTTATACTATACTTACACCTGCACTTACACTTACACTTACACGTACGCTTACGCTTACGCTTACGCTTACGTCTGATATTCTTCTGGGATCCTTCTGATATGCTTCTGATATTCTGGTGATATCCTGCCGGCATGCAGATATTCTTCTTATATCCTTTTCACACCCTTCTGGTACTCTTCTCATATTCTGCTCGCATTCTATTCATACCCTGCTGGCAATATGGTATTCTTCTGATACTCATCCGATATCCTTCTGATATCATCATTATGCTCTCCTGATATTCTTCCTCTGTCCTTCTGATATTCTTTTGATATCCTTCTGGTATTCTTCTGATATTCTTCTGGTATTCTGTTTATATCCTGCTCATATCCTGCTGGCATCCTGGAATTCTTCTGACATTCTTCTCATATCCCCCCTGATATCCTTCTGATATCCTTCTGATATCCTGCTCATATTCTGCTGGTATTTTGATACCCGTCTGATATTCTTCTTATATGCTTCGGATGTTCTGCTGACATTCATATTCTTCTGGCTTCCTTCTGATATTCTTCTGACATTCGGCATATATTGTGCTGGTATGTTAATGTTCTTCTGGCATCCTGCTCATATCTTCTGATGTTCTTCTGATATCCTTCTTATCTGCTTCTGATATGCTGCTCGTATCCTGCTGGCATTGCGAAATCCTTCTGGTATCCTTTTGATATCCTTATTATATTCTTCTAGTATGCTTCTGATCTTCTTCTAGTATCCTTCTGATATTCTGCTCATATTCTGCTGGCATCCTGATATACTTCTCATGTTTTCTGATATTGTTCCTACACTCTGTTCGTATTCTGCTCATATTGTGCTGGCATCCTGATATCCTTCTGATGTCCTTCTGGTATTCTCCTGATATTAATTCATGTTCTGCTCATCCCCTGCTCATAGTCTGCTGGTATTCTGTTTACTAAGGTACGTTTACTGGTAGGTTTGCTATGGTAATGTCATAGTCATTCTTATGCGTATACGTATGTGTATGCGTATGCCCATGTGTACACATGGAATAATTATACATATGGTTATGCATATACTTATACATATACTTATACCCATACTGATACTCGTACTCGTGTTCGCTCGTACTAATACTTGTACTCGTACTTTTACCTGTACATATCCTCATGCTTGCGCGCATGGTTGTGCTGACGCGTATGCTCATAGTTTTGCTTGCACTCGTACTTGTACCTGTAGGTGTACTAATACTGATACTCATACGTGTACTTATATCAATACTTGTCCGTATAGTTATACTTATGGCCATGCCTATACTTTTACTTTTACCCGTACTCGTGCTGAAACTAATGCTTCTAGGTATACCCGTACATATATGCATACTTGTGCATACTTGGTTTGTTGCTTATGCATGTACTTATACAATCCGGTTTTCAGCTTATGCATATACTTATACATTTTTAGT
>JABSRX010000393.1 GCA_013214695.1 Rhizobiaceae bacterium
GCCGATATTCTCCAGCACATCGAGAACCGCCTCGTGCACTTTCTCGACATCGGCATCCGACAATGGTTTATAGGTATCGCCGGACAGGCCGGGACGCACCGGCTTGATGTCTTCGGTGAGCGGTGCAGCCCGCATTTCGCGGCGTGCCTGCCGTCCTCCAGCCCGAGCACTGCGGCGGGGCGCTGGTGCAGCTGTCGCAATATCGGCAGCGGCCAGATCGTCTCCCTTTGGGTCTTCACTCACGCTCATCATTTCCTCCCAGAAAAATGCTCGAAATCTGTCAGGCCTCGCCCGACTTCATCATCTTGTCTACTTCACCACCGGCCATGGCTTTGCCCAGACCGGAAAAATCTCCAAATCCCAACATCGCCGTGCCAATTTCAGCAACAACGCCGTGGGTCACGCGCGCCAGAGCGCCGCCAATCGAAATACGGGCCACGCCGGCGCGGGCAAAATCGTCGCGTGAATATTTGGTGAACTGTCCAGCGCACAGCACATTGACCGGCACATTCACCGAAGCACAGATCTTGGCCACGTCATCCATGCCGGGCGGCAACGGGCAATACACCACATGGGCGCCAATCGACTCGAAAGCCTGGAGGCGGCGGATGGCTTCCTCAACATCGTAGGACCCCAGCATGACACCGTCGGCGCGGGCGCAAATGGTAAAATCAATCGGCAACGCCTCGGCCGCTTCCACCGCCGCCGCCATGCGAGCAACGGCGATTTCAAAATCGTAAGACGGATGGGCTGAATCCATGGTGGAATCTTCCAGCGTACAGCCGACGATGCCCGTTTCGGCAGCCAGCTCAACGGTTTCCGCGACCCCGTCAGGATCATGAGCAAAACCTTTTTCCAGATCAGCGCTGACCGGCACCTTCACGGCCTTGGCCAAGTCTTCACAGTGGTCCAGCATTTCATCGCGGGTCACATTGCCCATATCAGGGCGGCCGAGCGTGAAAGCATAGCCGCTGGAGGTGGTGGCAATCGCTTTTGCGCCAAGGCCAGCCAACATCTTCGCACTGCCCACATCGTAGGCATTGGGAATGATAAACGGATCGCCGGGAACGTGCAGTTCGCGGAAATAAGTAGCCTTGTCGTCCTGGTCCATCAGACTTTCACTCTCTCAGATTTTGGATCGTAAAGGGGTTTCAAACTGGCGGTCGCCTCAACGCGTGTGCCGGCAATTTCGATTTCGTAGCGGGAGGCCAGCACCTGCTCGGCGCTTTCCCCTTTGCAGGGCACATAGCCCATGCCGACACCGGCACCCAAAGTGTGACCATAGTTGGCGGATGTGACATAGGAGACGATCTCGCCATCGCGCAGAATCGGCTCGTTGTGATAAATCATCGCCTCGCTGTTGCTCAGCAGGAACTGCATCATGCGCATTTCCAGACCCGATTCCTTTTTTGCCAAGACCGCGTCACGGCCAACGAAATCCGGCTTCGCCGTTTTGACAGCAAATCCAAGCCCAGCCTCCAGCACGTGGTCTTCTTCGGTGATATCATGGCCGAAATGGCGGAAACCT
>JABSRX010000394.1 GCA_013214695.1 Rhizobiaceae bacterium
GTTTGGATCGGGGCGCTATCAGACCGATCTGCCCGCTAAAGATATTTCGGTATTGAACGTGCTGGACGCGGCAGATCTTGAACGCTTGTCCCCCTATCTGGAAACGCAGGTCTTCGACCATGGCGACGCGGTCATCCGCCAGGGCGCTAGAGCCGACGCCATCTATTTCATCCAGCGCGGCCAGGCCGATATTGAGGTCACCTTTGGGGATGGGGTGGCGCGCAATCTGGGCATTCTCTGTCCGGGCGCCATCTTCGGCGAAATGGCCGTGCTGGATGGCAAGCCCAGATCAGCAACCATCCTGGCGGACGGTGAACTCGGCTGCTTGCGGCTGTCGATTGCCAACCTTGAGAAACTCGGCACAGCGCATCCCGAAGTCCGGCACGCTCTGATGGCAGCGATAGGCCTAGAATTGTCCAAACGCATCCGCATTTCCAACCAGGCACTGTCGGCGCTTAAAGCTTAGAGCCAGTGCCAATTTCGGCATTTACAGAAGCTGCCCGAAGCGCAATTGTATCCGCCAGTTGAGGGCGGACAGACCGGATGCACAGACGATGAGCAGCACAGCAGCATCCGCCAGACCCCAGAATATCACGCTGGGCATCGCCTTGATCCTCACGGCAGCGCTGGCCATTTCGGTTCAGGACGTCATCTTCAAGTTGTTCAGCAGCGCCATGACCCTGTGGCAGATATTTGCCCTGCGGGGCTGTATTGCCGTGCCGTTGCTGATTGCCATTTGCTGGATGCAAAACCCGAACTTCGCCGACATTTTCAGACAGGCCGTGAACCGCTGGTCCCTGTTGCGGGCGGTTTTCATCACCACCACTTTTTTGGCCTTTTATGGCGCCATTCCGTTTCTCAGCCTGTCGACACTGGGTGCTGCGAACTACAGCGCACCGATTTTCGTTACGTTGCTCGCCGCCTTTGCCATTCGCGAACCGGTGGGCCCACGGGGTTGGCTTGGCGTGTTGTTGGGGTTCGTCGGCGTGTTGGTTTTGTTGCGGCCGGGGTCGGACGCGTTTTCCTTCTGGGCGTTGATGCCAATCATCGGCGCGGCCTTTTATGCACTGGGGCACATTGTGACCCGCGCCCGGTGCCAGGATATCCCCACCGCCGCACTGGCTCTGTCGACCAATATTGTCATGATGCTGGCCGGGTTTGTTGTCAGCGGTTTGATCATCTGGTTGGCGCCGACGGGCGGTGTGTTTGACGCTTTTCCTTACGTCTTCGGCCAATGGTCAGCGATCACCACATCGGATGCTTTGGTGCTGATCGTTCTTGCCGCTTTTGCGGTCGGCAATGGCATGCTCCTGGCCGGCGCCTATCAGGCCGCACCGCCACCGACGGTCGCCACATTCGAATACAGCTATCTGGTTTTCGTGGCGATCTGGGACATTGTCTTCTTCACGCTGATGCCCAGCGCGCCATCGATCCTCGGCATGGTGATGATTGTATGCGCCGGGCTGCTGGTCATCCGACGCTAATCGGACTCCAACGCCGGCAGGATGGTGCCGGTGCACGCGCCAA
>JABSRX010000004.1 GCA_013214695.1 Rhizobiaceae bacterium
GATTCAAAGGTCAAACGTGGCCAGACGAAAAAGCTGCGCGGACGGGTCAGTTTCGACTGAGTTTATTTTCTAAACCGGCAGGTGACTTGCCAACATGATTGCCTGTGTCACTTGGGTGTGATGCAATTGAGCAAATTGTTTGGGAGCACATCATGACATTGTTGCAGGCACAGGGCGTCCATCACATCACGCTGATGGGGGCGGATAAGAAGACCTCGGTCGACTTTTGGGAAGGCGTGCTCGGCATGCCCTTCATCTTTGAGCAGCCAAACCTCGATAACGCCGCCGAGAACCATCTGTATTTTGACCCCGGCGACGGACGATTGATCACCATCTTCTGCAACGAGGAACGCAAGGCCGATGACCGTCGCACGCCAACCGAGGCTGGTTGCGTCCACCACATTGCCTTCAATGTCTCCAAGGCGACCTACCGCCAGGCTGTCAAAAGGCTCGACGAGGCCGGCATTGACCATAGCGGCAACAAGGATCGCGGTTTCATGGATTCGATCTATTTCAAGGATCCGCTCGGCCTGCTGATTGAGCTGGCCTGCTACTGCTTTGAACCGCCCGCCGGTCACACCCACGCAGATGTTATGTTCCAAGCCCACAAACTGCGCATCGAACGCGGCGATCGGGCCATCGACTCAGTGCATGTCGCCGATGCCGTCGAATTGCTTTGGCGGGGTTCAACGCAAACCTTGTCTGAGTGACAGTGTTCGCACAGGACCGGAGCTACCCCCGGCCGATTGCAAACAGGATCGCTGCCTTCAGGTCGTCCACGCCTGTTCCCTTTTCGCTAGAGGTCGCGACGATTTCGGGAAATGCTGCGGGGCGCTTTTCGATGGCCTTCAATGTCGCCGCCTGCAATTTGACCAGGGCTGGTGGTTTGATCTTATCAGCCTTGGTCAGCACCAGTTGATAAGACACCGCGGCCTTATCGAGCAGGTCCAGCACCTCTTCGTCATTCTTCTTCAGACCATGACGGGCATCGATCAGCACATACACCCGACGCAGGGTTGCGCGACCTTGAAGATAGGAGAAAACCAGCTTGGTCCAGCTGTCGACAACATCCTTTGGTGCTTTCGCAAATCCATAGCCCGGCATATCAACCAGCGCCAAAGGTGGAATCCCATCCTCGAATCCCTCCTCGCCACCATCCTGCACGAAGAAATTGAGCTCTTGCGTACGCCCCGGCGTGTTCGACGTTCGCGCCAAACCACGCTTGGCGGTCAGCGCGTTGATCAAGGAGGACTTGCCGACATTGGAACGGCCCGCGAATGCCACTTCGTCGGGACCCAATGGCGGCAGGAATTTCATCGCCGGAACACCGCGCACAAAGATCCACTCGGCCGCAAAGAACTTGCGGGCCTTACCCTTGCGGGCGGCGCGTTCAATCTCTTCCGGCGAAGCTTCGGGCATCAGTCTTCCAGACCGTAGAATTTGGACACGACGCCCCAACCTTCCTCGGCCGAGTCCACCACGGTGAACAGGTCGGTGTCGTCAGGCGAGATCGTACCCTCTTCAGCGAGGGCCTCAAGGTTGATCACCCGCTCCCAGAAATTCTTGCCAAACAACAGCACCGGCACGCGATCCATACGGCCCGTCTGGATCAATGTCAGCGTTTCAAAGAACTCATCCAGCGTACCGAACCCGCCAGGGAACACCGCAACCGAACTGGCACGCATCAAGAAATGCATCTTGCGGATCGCAAAATAATGGAAATTGAAGCTGAATTCCGGCGTCACATACTCATTTGGCGCCTGCTCATGCGGCAGGACTATGTTGAGCGCAATATTGGGTGCGCCCACATCCAGCGCGCCGCGCGAACCTGCTTCCATAACGCCGGGACCACCACCGGTGACGACGACATATTCAGTAAAGTCTGTCTTCTTTGATGCCTCGGATGCCAACTGCGCGAACTTGCGCGCTTCGGTGTAATACTTGCTGCTGGCCTTCAGGCTGGCACGCTGTACGTCGTTCTTTGCTGCCCACGGATCCTTGCCCGGTTCGGCGATGCGCGCACCGCCAAACAAAACGGTTGTCGAAACGATACCAGCTTCCTGCAGCATCATCTCTGGTTTCAGCAGTTCCAGCTGCAAACGGATGGGGCGGGTTTCAGGACGACACAAAAATTCGGGATCATCAAACGCCAAACGATAGGCCGGCGAACGTGTTTGCGGGGTATCGAGGACCACCCTGGCTTCTTCAATGTCCCGGCGTGACCCCTTCAGAGGGTTGTGTGGCGCGGAAAACTGTTTCGTTGGCATGATGCTGGTTCCAGATTTGGCATTGAAACTGCCCATACAGGGCAACTGACATCAGGTCAAAGGATGAAAGAGATTCGCCAAATTGAGACTTCGATATTGCTCCGACAGGCGGCATCGTTATAAAGGCCGAAATTTTCTTTTTCAGGACCCATCCCGATGAGCCACGCAGACCTTCAAGCCACCATCGAAGCCGCCTTTGACGACCGCGACAATGTCGGCATCAACACCCAGGGAGAAATCCGCGAAGCCGTCAATGACGCGCTGAACCTGTTGGACAGCGGTGCCGCCCGCGTTGCCGAGCAGGGCTCCGACGGCAATTGGGTAGTCAATCAATGGCTGAAAATGGCTGTTCTTCTGTCTTTCCGTCTCAATGACATGGAAGTCATCCCTAATGGCTCGGGCAAATCAACCTGGTGGGACAAAGTTCCATCCAAGTTTGAAGGCTGGGGCGACAATCAGTTCCGTGATGCCGGCTTCCGCGCCGTACCAAACTGCGTCGTGCGCCATTCCGCTCACATCGCCAAAAACGTCGTGCTGATGCCATCCTTCGTCAACCTGGGGGCCTATGTTGATGAAGGTTCCATGGTTGATACCTGGGCCACTGTTGGATCCTGCGCCCAGATCGGCAAAGGCGTTCACCTGTCAGGCGGCGTTGGCATTGGCGGCGTATTGGAGCCGCTTCAGGCCGGCCCGGTCATCATCGAAGACAATTGCTTCATTGGCGCGCGTTCGGAAGTCGTTGAAGGCTGCATCGTGCGTGAAGGCGCAGTTCTCGGCATGGGCGTATTCATCGGTCAGTCCACCAAAATTGTCGACCGCGCCACCGGTTCGGTGACCTATGGCGAAGTTCCACCCTACTCAGTCGTTGTTGCCGGCACCATGCCTGGCAAACCAATGGGCAACGGTGAGCCCGGCCCCGGCCTGTACTGCGCCGTGATCGTGAAGACCGTGGACGAAAAAACCCGGTCCAAGACAGCAATCAACGAATTGCTCCGCGACTAGCTTTGGGGCAACCTGTCGGAAGAATAATTTCCTTCAGGTTGCAAGCTCATGGCTGATACAGGCGGACCACAATCGGTATTTTGGGCGCTGTGTTCGCTGAAAGGGCGGATACGGCGCGCAACTTATGCCTTAGGAATGACGCTGATTTTCTCAGTTTGGTGGGTCGCGTTGTCGCAGGTTTTTGCCAGTGCCGAAGGCTCAGAGCAAATCGAAACCTGGCTCCTTATTCTCGGCTTCATTGTTCTGGGTTCCACCTATTGCATCTACGCGTTGGCCCATAAGCGACTGCAGGATATTGGTTACAAGGGCTTTTTTGCCCTGGTGATTTTTCCGCTGGGACCGCTTTTGACCGGGTTTCTCTTTTTGCCGCTTATCGCCCTGGCGCTCATTCCGGGCCAGCCAGGCGATAACGCATACGGCCCACCACCCGTGCGCGAACCCGGAACCTAAGTCACATTTTCTTGCACGGCATTGGCGAAACCCAGCGCATGGGGTTAGGCTAATGGCTATCAGTTGGAAAATGTGAGGTACCCGTCATGTCCAGATTGATAGTCGCCGCAGTGCTGCTGTTCGGTTATGCAACAGCTTCATGGGCGCAATCGGGTTCAACGGCCAACCGCATACCAAGCACCTGTTTTGCGGTTGCACAAAATCTCCACGACAACGATCTTCCCGTTCACTTTGCATCGTTCACCGTGCCAGTGAACAATGATGCCAAATATGAAGTGGCGATTTCCTATCAAGGCCATTCGACCTATTTGATCGAAAGCCCGACCGGCGTGAAAATCGCGACCGACTTTGCCGGTTGGCTGGCAGACCCGGTGACACCGGATGTCGTGACCATGAACCAGGCACACTCTTCCCACTACACCAACTATCCGGATCCCAAGATCCAGCACGTACTGCGCGGCTGGGGGGAAGGCACCGATATAGCAGAGCACCACCAGATGGTCGGTGATGTCCTGATCCGCAATGTCACCACCGATCTGATGCGCTTGCAGGTTCAGCCCGATGGCAATTCGATTTTCATCTTTGAAGTTGCCGGCCTTTGCGTCGGTCATCTGGGACACCTGCATCATCGTTTGAGCGAAGACCACTACACCAAGATTGGCCGTCTCGACGTGGTCATGGTGGCGGTCGATGGCGGCTTGACCATGACCCATTTGGGCGCCAAGGAAATTCTTGAGCGGCTGCGCTCTTCGGTGGTGCTGCCGATGCATGTGCGCAGCTACGATGCCATGCCCAATTTCCTGTCTTATCTTGGTTCCGACTTTGCGGTGCAGAAAGTGCGCGAAAACAAACTTCGACTTTCTTTGCGCAATCTGCCCAAACGCCCAACAGTGATGCTGTTGCCGGGCGTCGACAACTACTCGCCGCCAGAGGAATAGAACCAATCGACGACCCGGCGATTGACCCCATGGTCTTGCGTGCTAAATGCAAGACATGACCGATACACACTCCTCCCTTTCAGCCGCAGCCCAGTTGCTGCAGGACTTGATCCGATGCCCAAGCGTCACTCCGATTGAAGGGGGTGCCCTTGATCTGTTGCAGGCACGACTGGAATCGCTTGGATTCCTGGTTCAGCGCAAGGTGTTCAGCAAACCCGACACGCCGGACGTCGAAAACCTGTATGCACGCCTCGGAACGCAATCACCCAATTTGTGCTTTGCCGGTCACACCGATGTTGTCCCCGTTGGCGACGAGAAAGAGTGGTCCAGCCACCCCTTCGAAGGCGAGGTGGTTGATGGCTTTATGATCGGCCGTGGCGCGGTGGATATGAAAGGGGGAATCGCCTGTTTCATTGCTGCTGTTGAAGATCATCTCAAGGCGAACGGATCGGTGCCCGGATCGATTTCGCTGCTGATCACCGGTGACGAGGAGGGTCCAGCCGTCAACGGCACCACGGCCATTCTCGATTGGCTGGTTGAAGGAGGCGAGATCATCGATGCCTGCGTTGTTGGTGAGCCCACCAACCCCAATCAGATTGGCGATGCCATCAAGATCGGGCGCCGGGGTTCGATATCCGGCACCGTCGAAGTCACCGGCGTGCAAGGACATGCCGCCTATCCGCACCTGGCCGATAACCCAGCACGCGGCATCACCGCTCTGGTCGGCGCCTTACTGGAGAAGCCCTACGACAGTGGCACCAAAGATTTTCAGCCAACCAATCTGGAAGTCACCTCGATCGACATCGGAAATCCTGCCTTCAATGTGATCCCGAGCCGGGCCACCGCGCGTTTCAACATCCGCTTCAACGACACCTGGACGGCAGACACAATCAAGCAGGAAATCGAAGCCCGCCTCGACCAGGCGGCAAAAGACCCTGCCTTGCGTCCCAAGCTCAATGGTGTTGCACGCCCACCTGTCGATTGGTCCGTCACCTATACAGAGCGGCCAAGTCATGTCTTTCTCACAAATGATGAAAAACTGATTGCTTCCCTGTCTTCTGCAGTGAAGAGCGTCACGGGTGCACAACCAGAACTTTCAACCGGGGGTGGGACGTCAGATGCCCGCTTCATCAAAGACGTCTGCCCTGTAGTTGAGTTTGGCCTTGTCGGCCAAACGATGCATCAGGTCGATGAACGGGTTGCCCTGCCGGACCTTGAGACGTTGACGGAAATCTATGGCAAGTTTCTGACAGAATTTTTCAAACAAGAGGCCTCGTGACCAACCTTCCTCCCCAGCAGACACCACAAGGCAAAGGTCCGGGATTGATGGACAATCTGGGCGGGGCACTTGACGTTTTGTTGGGAAGAGCAAGTGGCCTGACCCGCATGGACCTTACAGCCAATGGCGTCGTTTGGTCGTTTGCTGGATTGGCCCTTGCCGGTCTGATCGACCTATCCGCTCTATCGATGCTTTATGACAGTCTGTCAGAGGCCAAACAGGCAGAAATTGGCAAAGCCTACTACATGATCGGGCGTTTGCTCACAGCACTTATCGCTTATGCAGCATCCATGTTCGCCCTGTTCCTATTGTGCCGACAGCCTCCGGAACTGCAGAACTTTCCAGTTGCCATAGCGGTTCACAACTGGGCATCGCCGATTGTTTCGCTGGCCTTTCTGCCCTTTGTGGTGATTGCGGTTTCAGCCGGTGGGCCTTCTGATCTTGCCAGCTTGATCTCTGTGTTTTGGCTGGGGCTGCTGATCTTTATTGGCATCCGCCTGATCCGCATTTCGCTGGACGTACAGCTTGGCAAGGCCGTGACCTTCTTTCTTATTACAGGGGTGATAACACTGGTGGTCGCCGAAGGTCTGGAAGCCATGTTCGGCCTCACCCACCGAGTGACGGGCTAAGCGTATACCTGCAGGCGGCCTTCGGCTTCAGCGACCATATTTTCAATGATTGCCGCCGCCGGCTGAATGTCATTAATCAGTCCGGCAACTTCGCCGACAAATGTGTTTGCGGTCGTTGTATCGCCGCTCTGCCAAGCAGCCATCCAGCGGGCAGATTCCGCCTCAGCGTCTGCCAACAAGCCGGGCAGATCACCATGCCATTTATCGGTGAATGCATTTTTCAACACGCGTGCCGTGTAGCCATCAGGCCAATTTAGTTTACGCGCGATATCCATCACGCTCGACCGAATCGTATCATCGCCACCGGCCGCCAATGCAGCCTGATGCATATTGGGATGAACCAGAGCTTCCTGACTTGCCCACAAACGTGAGCCGACAACGACACCTTCGGCGCCAAGCATCAGAGCCGCCGCCAGTCCGCGCCCGTCTGCAATGCCACCGGCAGCGCACAGAACTACATCCGGTGCATGAGCAGCCAGGTGATCAGCCACTTCCGGAACCAGCGTCATTGTCGCACGGCGACGCCCATGGCCACCGGCTTCGGCGCCCTGGGCTACGATGACCTGCGCACCGGCGTCCAGCGCCTGTTTCGCATGATCCATATTTTGAACCTGACAAATCAGTACAGATCCGGCCTCATGAATTTTCGGAGCGTACGGCGCCGGATCCCCAAAGGAAAGGAACAATGCTTTGGGGCTGCGGGCCAAAACGGCATCCAGAATATCCGGCTGGCGTTGCAACGCTTCAGCCAAATTCCAAGTAATGAATCCGCATCCCACAGGCGCATTGCCGGCAGCGCCAAACTCCTGTTCGATCCAGTCTGGGTTGGGATAAGCCCCCCCAATCAAGCCAAGCCCGCCAGCATTTGATACAGCAGCGGCCAATGCGCCGCCCGCCGCCGACGCCATCGGGGCAGATATGATCGGATGTTGGATGTCGAGCAGGCGCGTCAGTCTGGTCGAAATCATGAGTGTCCGTTGGCCTTACTGTGCTGCAAAGGTTGCAAATGTGCGGATCAGCGCAGGGCCGAGAATGACACAGAACAGAGCAGGAAGGAAACAAACCATCATGGGAACGGTCAGTTTTGGTGGCAGGGCTGCAGCCTTTTTCTCCGCCAGGTTCATCCGAATATCTCGGTTCTCCTGACTGAGCACGCGCAACGCCTGAGACAGCGGCGTACCGTATTTTTCTGACTGAATAAGTGACAAAACAACGTTCTTGACGGATTCAAGACCCGTACGGCGCGTCAGATTTTCATAGGCCACGCGCCGCTCCTGAAGGAAGGACAGTTCGGCGGTGGTGATCATCAATTCTTCTGCCAATGCCACAGATTGCGGTCCGATTTCAGCAGCCACCTTGCGGAACGCTGCCTCGATGCTCATGCCGGATTCGACACAAATCAAGCTCAGGTCGAGCGCGTCCGGCCAGGCCTGTGTGATGCTCAACTGGCGCTTCTTGAGGATCTGACGAACGATCAAAAGCGGTGCGTAGAAACCGGCAAAAGCAGCGCCCAGAACATAAAGCTTGATGGTCATTTCATCGCCCTCGACGCGGGCCTTGATGAAATAGAAATAAATCGCAGCCAAGCCGCCGAGCAGAAAGGGCAGACCAAAACGCAGGCCCAAGAAAATGAACAGCGGCGACTGCCCTCTGAATCCGGCCTGGATCAACTCCAGTTCAGTCTTTTCGTCAGCCAGCGCCTTACGCAGGTTGAGCTTCTCAACCACCATTTTGATCAAAGCGCCAGGTTCGCGCTTTTTGGCGCTCTTCTTACGGCCTTCCTTGACCGAATTGGCAACTCGGGCCCGTTCGCGCGCGCGCAGTTTTTCACGTTCCAGCGCCACCGACTTCATGCGGTTGCCCAGATTGTCAGTCTTCAGCATCGGCATGGCCACCACCAGGATGGACGCAAAGACACCCACCGCGGTGAACAGGGCCACAAGGTTTGCCGGTTCTGTGAACATTTCAAACATGGAAGTGAACTGCGCTTTCGATACGGGGAACTAAAACTTGAAGTTGATCATTTTTTTCATGATGGCCACGCCGAGACCCATCGATCCGGCGATGAACATGAGAACATTTTTACCGCTCTGGGTTTCCCAAAGCGCGTCGAGATAGCCTGGGGTTGTGAAGAACACTGCCAGCGCCACGACAAACGGCAAGGCACCGATAATCGCAGCTGAGGTTTTCGCTTCCGTCGAAAATGCCTTAATCTTATCGGCCATTTTGCGGCGTTCACGCAGCACTTTTGACAGGCCCGACAGGGCTTCCGAGAGGTTACCACCCGCCGAAGACTGGATCGCGATAACGATGGAAAAGAAGTTGGTTTCCGGTGTCGGCACGCTTTCATAAAGGCGTTCACACGCTTCCGGCACCGAGATGCCCATGGAAGTCGCTTCAATCATCTTGCGGAACTCGCCGCGCACCGGTTCATCGGCATCATTTGCAATGATCCGCAAGCAGTCGTTCAACGGCAGACCGGAACGAATACCGCGCACAATCACGTCGATGGCGTTTGGAAAAATCGTGATGAAGGCTTTGAAACGGCGGGCCCGGCGGAACGAAATGTAAAACCGCATCAGGCCAACGGCACAGACAAATGAGATACCGCCTGCAATGTGCAAGGGGGCGCCCCCCACCAGGCTGCCAAAGAAACCGAGTACGCCGAGTACCGCTGAGATCAGATAGAAATTGCGCACGCTGAGTTCCATGCCGGCCTGCGAAATCAGCATACGTAAGGAAGGCTTGTCCGCCTTGCGGCCAGCAGAGCGCTGCTCTTCAACATTCTTCAGCGCGCTTTCGCGGGCCTTGCGGCGTTGCTTGTCATCAATTTTCTTGGATTGCGCCTTGACCTTGGTCTTGCGGTCGACCTGCAGGCTTTTGATGCGTTCATTCGATTTTTTGTTGTCATTGATCGAATTATACATCAGCGCATAGGTGAGGGCCCCCACAGTGAGGACCGCCAGACCTATCATCGCCAAAAATACCATACTCTTACGCCTCTTTGGATCTGATCCTGTTAGAACGGATCGGAACCTCGGTCTTCTGAATCATCAAGCGCACGCTGCAGCCGTTCTTCTTCGCCGTAATAGCGGGCCCGCTCCATCATCTTCGGGTTACCAACACCGGTGGACTTGTGCTTGCCGATCAGCTTGCCGTTCTCGTCTTCGCCGGTGATATCGTAGACAAAAATGTCTTGCGTAATGATTACGTCGCCTTCCATGCCCAGCACTTCGGTGATGTGGGTGATACGGCGGGAACCATCTCTGAGGCGCTTGGCCTGGATGACGATATCGACAGATCCGACGATGATTTCGCGCACCGTTTTGGCGGGCAGCGAAAATCCACCCATGGCGATCATCGATTCCATACGGGACAGACATTCGCGCGGCGAGTTGGCGTGGATTGTTCCCATCGAACCATCGTGGCCCGTGTTCATCGCCTGCAAAAGGTCGAACACCTCCGAGCCACGCACCTCACCCACGATGATGCGCTCTGGGCGCATACGCAGGCAGTTTTTCACCAGATCCGTCATGGTGATGGTGCCCTCACCCTCCAGGTTCGGAGGTCGGGTTTCCAGGCGCACAACGTGGGGCTGCTGCAGCTGCAATTCCGCCGAGTCCTCGCAGGTAATCACCCGCTCGTCGTCGTCGATATAGTTGGTCATGCAGTTCAACAACGTAGTCTTACCAGAACCAGTACCGCCGGAAATAACCAGGTTACAGCGCACGCGGCCGATGATTTTCAGAATTTCCGCACCAGACGGTGAAATCGCACCAAAATTGACGAGCTGATCCAGGGTCAGCTTATCCTTCTTAAACTTACGAATGGTCAGTGTTGGGCCATCCAATGCCAGTGGCGGTGCGATCACGTTCACACGAGAGCCGTCGATCAATCGGGCGTCACATATGGGAGACGATTCATCCACACGACGGCCAACCTGGCTCACAATGCGCTGACAGATACTCATCAACTGATCGTTGTCACGAAAACGCACATTGGTGCTTTCGGTCTTGCCGTTCACTTCGATGAAGGTCTGTTTGGCCCCATTGACCATGATATCGGCGATGTCGTCGCGCTCCAGCAGCGGCTCCAGCGGACCAAAGCCGAGAACATCGTTACAGATATCCGCAAGCAGTTCTTCCTGCTCGGAGATCGACATGACAATCGACTTGATGGCGATGATGTCATTGACGATATCGCGGATCTCTTCACGGGCACCCTCATTGTCCAGTTTGGACAATTGTGACAGGTCGATCGTGTCGATCAGGGCCGAAAATACCTGCGTTTTGACGTCATAATACTCTTCGGACTTTATCCGGATCTCTGGTGCAGCCGGCGTGTCTGCAACGTCGATCGGTGGGGCCTTGGCCTTAATCTTTTTCGGCGCAGCTGACATCGACGAGGCTGTCCCGCCGGTGACGACGGGCATGGCTGCCGTTGGCCCACCCGGAGCACCCGGTCCGCCAGGCATAGGTGGAGGCATCGCGCCAGGTGCCGCGCTTGGCGGCGGCATGGCACCCGGGGCGGCTTGCGGAGCGCCAACGGGAGCAGCCTGCGGAGGCGGCGCCTGCGGGCTCGGTGGAACGGGGGTCGTCGGCGCTACCGGTGCTCCAGGCGCTGCGCCAGGTGCAGGTTTTGCCTCTGGAGGCATGGCCAGGGGTTTGGAGAATCCTCCACCCGCGCCGGCACCACCTGAATTTGGACCACCCCGTTTTCCAAACATCTTACACGTACTCCAATGTCACCGATCTTCCCAGACCAGCTTATTTCTTGCTCTTCTTGCCGAGTGAAAAACGCGCCAAGAGAGACCCGACCGATTTCTTGGCCGGGGCTTCAATTTCTCGTCTGCCAGTTAGAACCTGCGCCAGTGTGTCGAACGCCGCCGCGGTTTCGCTTTTGGCGTCTGTCTCTGAAATCATCTGTCCATTGTTGGCGGCCAAGCCAAAGAGGGCTGGTTCAAAGGGCAGAATAATGGTTGGCGAAATGCCCAAAGGCTGGGTGAAATCTTCAACCGAAATCTCCGGGCGCTTGGGCACATTGCACTGATTGAGCACCAATAGCGGCTTGTCGTCGTTCGGACGCAGCTCAGACAATGTGTCGACCAGATTTTTGGTGTTGCGCAGGCAGGCCAGATCAGGTGTGGCTGTGATAACCACCTTGTCGGAAGTTGCCAAAACCTGCTTGACCCAGCCCGTCCAGGCATGGGGCAGGTCAATCACCACATTGGGTGTGCCACGCTGCGCGACTTCCAACAACTGCTCGAAATCGTTGGCATCGAAATCGTATTCGCGATCCAAAGTGGATGGCGCAGCCAGCAGGCTCAGATGATCCGAGCACTTCGCCAATAGGCGGTCCAGAAAAGTTTCATCAATCCGGTCAGAGGAGAATACCGCTTCAGCAACGCCCTGGGCCGGATCCTGGTCAAAATCGATATTCGCGGTGCCAAAGGCCAAATCCAGGTCGGTCAATATGACGTCGCTTTCGAAGTTGCTGGAAATCGACCAGGCAACATTGTGAGCAACCGTCGAGGAGCCAACGCCTCCCTTGGCGCCGATAAAGGCAATCGTATTGCCCAACGGACTGGCCTCGGGATTGACGAACAGGCTGGTGACAACCTCCATGACGTCTGTCATCGAAATTGGAGCGTAGAGATATTCAACAACGCCACGGCTGATCAGCTCGCGGTAGAGCTGCACATCGTTCTTGTGGCCGATGACGACGACGTTTGTGCCCTCGTCGCAGACCTCGGCAAGATATTCCAGTTCGCCCATCAGTTCCTGACCGACCAGACGCGACTCGACAAAAATCAGGTTCGGTGTCGTTGCCGTTTGATAGAACTCTACCGCTGCACGAATGCCACCCATTTGCACCTTCAAATGGGCTTTGCTCATGCGCCGGTCTTTTGAGGCATGTTCAAACGTAGTGGCGACCATCTCCGTTTCACAGAAAGCCTGGATCGCGACCCGCGGCACCGGGCGAATGTTGGCCAGATCCTCTGGCGGCATCTCGTAGCTGGCGCCTTCGTTCCAGTTTTCCTGACCGGTGGCCGTAGCATAAAGAGCGCTGTCCGTTGCCGTCGCTGTTGCATAGGCGTGATCGGCATCAAGCGGCGACCCCATGGCCGCGCCGGCATCTTCTGGCGAAAGCGGTGGCGCCATGACATGCGGTGCTGCGTGGCCCGGGTTCATCGCCGCGGGATCCGTCGGAGCATTTGGGTCCATTTGAAATGGTTGACCAGCAGCAGGCGCGTCAGTCGGTGCGACGCCTGGCGCTTGTTGTGCAACCCCTGGCTGGAGGTTGTTTGGATCATATGCCTGATCTGACATTACAAAAATTCCCTACTACTAAGCTTTGTTTACCCAGCCATTCTTGAAATTATTCAAACACCGATCCGATGTTCTCTGTGGTCCCGACCTCGCCGGTACGGTAGGCCTCGATCGCTGCGTTGCGACGCTCTGCATCAATCGGAGACATGGCCCTCGGCCCCAGCAGATCTGCCGGATTGGCGATCTGAGCCGCCAGGTTGTTTTGGTTGGCACAGCCAAAATTATGGTAATTCTGGTTTTCATTGTTGCCGCCGGCCAGATCTTCGGGCCATTGGCCGCATTCCTTGACGCTGGCAGCCAGTGCCGTGAAGGAAAGTCTAATAGGCGACGATGCCAGGTCGGCGGCCCGGTAGGATGCCGAACGAATGCGGTTGAGCGGAATACCGCTCTCGGTCAATGTCGAAGCAATCTTGGGCAGCATGCGGCGGGCGGCGACCTCGTTGGCCGAACCCGAAGGAACCATAACGGTGATCGCACCATTGGCGCCTTCTTTGTAGCGGTTGGCAAATGCCACGATCGCGCTTTGCGTCGGATAACCCAGTTTATAAGTCGATGCCGCAACCGGCACATCGAGAAATTTCTCCTGTTCGTCGATGACGATCGGGTGCTTTGTCTTATAGGTCGACTGAACGGACCCGACCGTGAAGTCATTTTCCGAGTGCTTTGCACAACCGGCCAGGATGGCCAGAGGCAGCAATCCGCCGACCAGAAGTCGACCAAGCTGTTGGCCCATCGAGCGGGCTTTCATTGGGGGTGTCACAAGCTGTGTCATCTTCATTGCCTACTCTTTACTTCAGGATAAAACCGATAGAACCGGTGTAGCGGCCCTTTGGCAGATTACCCTGCTTTGTCCCGTACACCCGGTTAACCCGACCCATAAAAATTGAGGCAGATTCGGTTGCGGGATGAAAATTCTCGTCTGGTTGGGCCAGGTGCTTACGGGCTGTCGGCCGCACCAGATAAGGGGTGACGATAATCACCAGTTCTGATTCATTGCGCTGGAATTCACGGCTGCGGAACAGTGTGCCAATGATCGGAATGCGTGCCATGCCGGGCAGGCCGGAGACGGCCTGGCGGATGTCATCCTGTACCAATCCAGCGATCGCCATGGATCCGCCTGATGGTAGTTCCACCGTGGTCTTTGCCCGTCTGTTGCGGGTACCCCAGGCAGAAGCACGCTGTGTCTGTGTCGACGAACCAATTGGTGTTGGCTCCTGGACTTCCGTGCTCAGCTGCAGGCTGATGCGGCCTTCGCTCAAAACAGTAGGCGTGAATTTCAAATAGATGCCGTAGGGGCGCTCTTCATAGGTGACACTGAGGCCCTCTTCATTTTCCTCAAACGAAGTTGGTGTCTGCCATGAGCCACCCACTCTGAATTCCGCTTCCTCGCCCGAGACGGCGGTCAGGCTTGGTTCGGCGAGGGTGCGCACGACACCGGCGATTTCCATCGCCCGCATCTGTGACTGCAGTGCATTGAGCCCATAGCCCAGTCCAAACTGAGAAAACTGACCTGCCCGAATACTCTGCTGCGAAACACCTGAGCCAGACAGAGAGAAACCAAATCCGTCTGCGGTCGGATTGGTGATGGCCGTATCAATACCCAACTGCTTGGTAACAAGACGCTGGACTTCAGCGATGGTCACTTTCAGCATGACCTGGTCCTGACCCTCAATCTTCAACAGATTGACAATCGAGCTTGTGTCTTCCTCGCCGAACAGCGATGCAATGTTGTTTGGATCGGCCGCAGCATTGCCAGCCTGTTCACCGCCTGTGACGAAGATTCGTGCCAAAGACACCGCCTTCGTCGCATCCAGCGGCGTTGCCACCGTGCCGGTCAGAACAATGTTATCATTGATCATCTCAGCCTTGATGTTTGACTGAGGGATCAGTCGGGCGAGACTGGTCTCCAGACCGGTAATATCGCGCTCAATCAAGATTTCCATCGCCGCGATCTGTTTACCGCTGCCATCGAAAATGAAGATGTTGGTCTGGCCAATCTGCTTGCCGAACAAATAGATGCGGCGCGAGGTACGCATGACAGCGTCGGCCACCGTCGGGTTGGCCACCAACACATCGTTGGCTTCGGCCGGCAGATCGACGACCAGAGACTTGTTCAGTCCCAGATTGATCATCTTCGGGATCGCCGCGTTTTCTGGCGAAATGCGGATATAGTTCTTGTTGATTGTCTCTGCAGACGCGGTGCCGACGCTCATCAAGGCGAACGGCTGCAGCGCTGTCGCCATAACCAGAGCGCCTGCCGATGCATAGCTGACCAGACGCTTAGCGCGGGTCAAAATATCGGATTTGCCGGTGAATTGATTTGAAGTGCTGGTCATCATTGCGGCTCGATCTGCCTGAACTGAATTAGAAGGGGTCAACTTGGATACGTCGCGGTGCAGGCTCATGATCTGGGCCTTACTTCGCTGGTAGTGCCGTAGCGGATGATTTTCACGCTGCCGCGCTTGCGACGCTTGCCACTGGAAAGAAGATGGGTGCCCGAGTCGGACGCCTCGATTTCCGAATCCTCGACACTGCGCAGTGCCAGGTTGAGTTTGTTGCCTGCCATTTTCTGGGCAGCGGTGATGATTTCCACCTGTTGTGCGGTCAACTCAAGCGTTGCGGTGTTACCGACCTTCGATTTCTCGCCATCCTTTTCCTCGATCACCTGATCGATCGCCAGGATGCGGACATTCTGCAGCACCGTTTCGGTGAGGTAGGAATTGTCTTCAGAATCCGGGTTCTTGTAGCTCATGACCACATCAACGTGGTCGTTGGGCAGGATAAAGCCGCCCGCAGATGTCTCCGCTGCAACGCGGATGGCAACGGCGCGCTTGCCGGCCGGCAGGATCGCCGAAAGATAACCGCTGTCTGAGCGGACAATTTTCTGTTCGCGGATCGGCTCACCGGCGAAAAACGATGAACGGGCAATCGTCTTGGCGTATTCTTGGAACGCTTCAGGCCGGTCGTCCTTGATGATGAAGGACTCGCGCACACCGTTTTCGGGCCACTTTTCCCAACCGATGTTGTTTTCACCCAGGGCGGTTCCCATGGGAATTTCCTTGCGAGCGGTGAGAACCTCGACCAATGGGATGGTGACAACCGGTTCATTCGACTGAACGATGACCGGTGCCGGCTTCTCGTTCATGTTCATCATCAGAAAACCGGCACCCAGCGCAGCCACAAGGGCCACAGCAATCAGGACTAATTGAATAGGCTTCATTATGAGAAAACTCCGGTAACGCTCGACACATCGACTCCCGGATAGTTTTGACGCTGATTGGTGTACTTATGGTTAATGACCGGCTGACAAACTTGGTAAACAAAGTTTTGACGTCGAAAAGCGGTGTTTCAGAACACCTGAAATGCAAAAAAGCCGGCCCATAGTGACCGGCTTACTAAGCAAGAATATGAGTTTGATGACATCAACGTCACCGTGGTGCATCAGCCGATCGACTGACCTGTCGTGATATAGTTCATCCAGGGGGAACCGACGAAGACATACAACGCCGCCGGGCCCAGCGCGGCACCATAGGGAATGCCCTGCTTCTTATCGAGCAAGCGGGCGATCCACGGAACGTTCAAAAGCATTTGCGGCAGCATGATGCGGCGGGCAATGACGATGAACAGAGTGAGCAAGCCACCCAGAACACTGGCGGCCAACAAGTAAGGCAGTGTGAAGGCTGTACCGAACCACAGCGCTGATGCGGCAAGAAGCTTGGCATCGCCGCCACCCATGACACCGAGACTGAACAGACCAAATCCAACGATCAAAACGCAGACCGCCACACCAATGTGCCATAGCGCGGTTTCCCAACCCATGCCCGCCAGGGGCGCGAATACGGCAAAAGACGCCAACAATACCAACGTAATCTTGTTGGGAATGGTCATCGTGAACAGGTCATAAAAAGTGGCGAAGATCATGCAAATTGGAAAAATCGCCAAAATTGCCAGACCAATAAAATCGTTCATCTCAGTTGCCCACATATGCTGGTTGATTGCGTTGAACCTTAGACGTCGCCGCCTAAGCAATTGTTAACCGTCATGCTGGTGACGCGGCAGGCAAAGGGAATTTCCAGAACTGCCATCGAAATTTTGGACAAAAAAAAGGCCGCCCTGCCAAGCAGGACGGCCTCGTATGCCTTAGGCGACGACTTATGGAGTAGCGCCGTCCAGAGCGCCTTCAACGCTTGTGAACACGTCGTTCAGAGCTGTACCAGCATCTGTCATCATTGTCAGAGCAACGATAGAGATCAGAGCGGCAAGCAGACCGTATTCAATAGCGGTGGCGCCAGATTCGTCTTTGAAAAAACGCTTAATGTTAGACATGGATAAATTCCTTACTCCAAGAGTTACAGCTTTCCGTCGGTTTGTTTCTCCGATCGGATGAGCACAATCTACGCAGGGGGATTTAGGATTGGGTTATCAAACAGCCTTACCAAATGGTTTCATTCGGCCGACGAAAAGCAGGGTGAACGTAGCGTTAAACCGATCGGTCAATTTGTTTTGAGATGGCGCATCAGACGGGTCGAATCGCCGTGCAAATTTTGCCTATTATAAAGTGTCCTGGTTTCGGCAGAATTCCGCGCGGTGTTTCGATAAGCCGCTTAAAGCTTCATTCACCAATTTAGTTGAAACTGAAATCTGGACCTTTTTTTGTGGTGTTGAGTATGAAGTTTCCAGTTTTCGGCTGCATGTGCGGTCAGACCCTAAAGTCATCCCTGTTGGCACTGCCATTCCTTGTCATCTCCATGTTTGCGGCAACGGCTGCTCATGCAAATGACGGCGACGGCAATGATGCGCTCAAGATCATTATTGACCGCGCCAAAGTGGTGCGCATCGCCAAACCAGCCGACACGATCATCGTGGGCAACCCATCGATTGTCGACGCGACAATTCAGGATTCACGCACAATCGTGCTGACCGGACGCAATTTTGGCGTCACGAATATGATCATTTTGGATTCCGACGGCGACGCCATCGTCGATGAGACCATTGTGGTTCAAGGCCATGAAACCAATACGGTGCGCATTTACCGCCAGGCAATTCGCGAAACCCTGGCCTGTTCGCCAGTCTGCGAAAACACCCTCACTGTGGGTGACGAGGCCGCCAAATTTGAGGCCATGGACGAACAGATCAAGGCACGCAACGGCCTTGCCGAGGACGCTGCAGAAAACAAATAGGGCGCCATTCTGCCCTAACCAAAACGGCAAAAATGAACCCAAAAAGGGATCATGTTCGAGCGAACATGGTCCCTTTTTCGTGCGTGCACTTCCTTCGATGCTTAACCAAATCTTAGGTGAAACAACAAAATCCCGCCTATCTTAAAACCTCTTTTCAAGACTTCGGCCCTATTTTTTCTCGCAGACACTAATGTACACGCGAGAGCGATCATGAAATTGGGCAATACACCGATTGATCATCGTCAGGGAGCCGACCAACCGGCAGACGGCCGCCAGAAGCGACGTGCTTTTCGGCGTCGCTGGCTCAGCTTCCGAAAATCGCAGGACGGCACGGCTGCCGTTGAATTTGCTCTGGTCAGCATTCCATTTTTCCTGATCCTGTTTTCCATCCTGGAACAGGGCTTTTATTTTTTGGGCAACCGGCTGATCGACGCTGGCGTCAATCAGATCTCGCGTGAAATCAAAACCCGCCAGATCACGGCCGACAACACCAGCGAAGCAGATTTCAAAAATGCCCTGTGCGCCAAGACCCTGATGGCGATCTTCGATTGTGCCAAATTGTCGGTCGATGTGCGCGTCATTGCCAGCTTTGCGGCACCAGCCGCGCCGCCGGTTAATCCCGATGGCTCTTTGGACACTTCCGGCTTTGGATTTGCACCAGGTGGTCGCTCAACGATCAACGTCGTACGCGCCTACTACGATTGGCCGACAGTTCTCGACTGGGGCAACATTGCTCGCGCCGGCTGGGGCGGGATCACCGGCGAAGGCATGGGCACCAACGGCTATCGCCGTATTGTTGGCTCCGCTGCATTCCTCAACGAGCCATAGGACGCTCGATGCGTGAAAGCGCGTCTTTCCTCTCCGCAAGTCAAATCGAACCAGACACCAACCTGATACACCCGAGACCTCAAATGACCAGATCATTTCTCAGCAACACCATTCGCCTATTCATCCGCAATGAAAAAGGCACCAGCGCCATTGAGTTTGCCATCACGGCACCATTCATGCTGGCCATGCTGTTGTTTGCCATTGCGGCCAACGATTCGGTCAATGCATCGACGGAAATCGGTAAGGTATCCGTGGCCGTGGCCGACATTATCTCGCAGTCACCGGCGGTGACGCGGGAAGTGATCGACGGCACGTTCAATGCGGCTGACGTGATGGTCAACGCAACACGTCGCGCCAACCTGGAACTGTTCGTTGTCGGTGTTGAGGTCTTTGCTGATGGCTCAACAGAAGTTTTGTGGTCACGCGACAACGGAAATCTGTCGACGATCACCAAACCCCTGCCAGGCGACGATTACGATCTGCCACCAGAAATTTTGGTCCGTGCTGGTTTTATTGTTTCAGCTCGCGCACGTCTGACCCATACCAATGTCGTCACAACAAGCGGCATCAAGGCAGGTCAGCAGGACAAGATTGGCCATGTCACAACCATTGGTGCAATTCTGCCAAGCCTCGGCCCATCTACATATGATTATCAGAGCAACTTCGTGCCGCGGACCAGCATCCGCACCACCTGCGACAACTGCACAAACTAACCTGCCGCTCTAAAGCATCGAAAAGACGCGCGGATCCTGTCCGCGCGATCGACCTGTTTTAGGATTGCTCTTTCAGCTCTTTCCAGGAATTCTGCTCAGCCAGCATCTGGCGCAGGAACTTCACATTTTCCTGGGCTTCCTGCGGAGGCAGCTCACCTGCAGCAACGGTTTCAGCTTCCTTGAAGCGTCCCTGCAGCCCGATCACCAGCGCTAGGTTCTGACGGACCCGGCTGTCAGCTCCAGGTCGGTTGATCGCCTGACGCAGATAGGTTTCAGACGACTTCAGATCTCCGGTCAGCAAATAGGACATGCCGAGATTCGACAGCACCGAAGGCTCACCCGGTTTCAGGTCCAGCGCTTCACGGTATTTAGCACGGGCGGCTTTTGGCTCACCCACTTGATCGTAAATGGCACCTTCCGCCGAGATCAGTTTCCAATCAGGATTGTCCGGTGTCTGAGCCCGCTGAATGGTCTGCAGTGCCTTTTTCAGATCGCCCGCTCCTGCCAGCGCCTTGCCATAGGCACCCAAGACCTGCCGGTCGGTTGGATGATGGATCGCCACCTGCTGCATCACGGCCAGGGCCTGCTTGTTGCGTCCTGTCATCCGCAAGGCCGTGGCAAACTGGAGCCCAACCACCTTGTCTTTGGGCCGGCGTGTATATTGCTTTTGCCAATAGTCGGTGGCCTGGCGCAGCTCGTTCTGATTCATTTCAGCGACGGGCTTGCGCAAATTTGGTGGGATGGAACCGGTCGTTGTACGCTTTGCACAACCTGCAAGCGCAATCACCAAGCCAAGACTTGCACAGATAGTCAATTTCCTGATTTGCTCTGATCTGCTCATCATGGTTCTCTTTCCCAACCTTGTGATCCGCATATGGCCAAAAGAAATATTCTGTTAACCCTAATGGATGGTTAATAAGCCCAGCCGCCCACCCCTTTTCGCGAGACCTTCATGCACTTGAATACCGACCCAATGCGCCACTTCGGCCGCACCTCTTCTTCAGCAACTGCTGTACACTTGCTGACCAAATCTCAGTTTTCGAAAAACGCACCAGACCTCAGCAAAGCCGATCTGGCTTGGGCAAAGTCCACGGGCTTCTCGGGAAGCAAAGGTCAGACCTGCCTGGTGCCTGGAGATAATGGCAAGCTGGCCAAGGTTCTGTTTGGCATTGGGAGCGGAAACGACTTCGGCGATCCGATGCTGCACGCCAAACTCGCCCGCACTCTACCAGCTGGCAAATATCGCCTGGCAGAAGGTGACCATCGGGAGGCCAATCCGTTGATCGACCAGTTGGCCTGGGCCATGGGAGGGTATTCTTTCGACAGATACCGTGACCGCAAACACAAGACCCCTGCCCTTTGCGGCAAAACAAACGCGGACGCCAGGCGCATGGCCGAAGGCGTGTTTTTTACCCGCGACCTGATCAACACCCCGGCAAGCGACATGGGTCCCGAGGCACTTGAAGCGGCGTTCCGCCAGCTTGCCAAAAGCCATGCCGCCCGAGTGCGTGTCATCAAAGGCGACAATCTTCTGAAACAGAACTTTCCGATGGTCCATGCGGTTGGCCGGGCGAGCAGCCAGGCACCGCGCGTGCTCGATATGAGTTGGGGCAAACCCAGTCACCCAAAAATAACTCTTGTCGGAAAAGGCGTCACTTTCGATACGGGTGGGCTGAACATCAAGCCGGGCTCATCGATGGCATTGATGAAAAAAGATATGGGCGGCGCCGCGAATGTCATGGGGCTGGCTCATATGATCATGGACGCCAAGCTGCCGGTTCGGTTGCGGGTCATCGTCGGCGCCGTCGAAAACGCCATTTCGGGTAACGCTTTTCGACCGGGTGATATCCTGCAAACCCGGAAGGGCATGACTGTGGAAATCGGCAATACCGATGCGGAAGGACGGCTGGTTCTCGGCGATTGTCTTGCGCTTGGCGATGAGCAAAAGCCTGACTTGATGATTGACATGGCCACACTTACGGGCGCCGCCCGGGTGGCTATGGGGCCGGAAGTCTCGCCCTTCTACACCCATGACGACGATTTCGCGCACGCCCTGGACGCCGCATCAAATGAGATCCACGACCCCGTCTGGCGCCTGCCGCTTTGGCAACCCTACCAGTCCATGCTCGGTTCCAAAGTGGCCGATGTGAACCACATATCAATAGGCGGATTTGGTGGCTCAATCACCGCTGCCTTGTTTCTTTCCCGGTTCGTGGAACATGCTAAATCCTGGGCTCATTTTGACATTTATGGCTGGGTGCCAAGCGAAAAACTATGGGCGCCGGTCGGTGGCGAAGCACAGGCCATCCGGGCGTTATACACGATGCTCAAGGCCCGAACTTCACGTTAAGTCCAAACTGGTCTATGCTGTTACTGAACCGTAACGAATTGGGCCGCAATGCTGACTCTCAAATCTGGCCAGTGTCTTACTCTTTGGCACAATGCGATGCTGGCACAGGTGCGCGACGATGACCCGGATTTGACCACCCGGCAGATGGCGATTTTGTTGACCATCTATCTCGATCCTCCACCCCATACGGTGCGTGGATTGGCGGCGCATTTGGATGTCACCAAACCGGTCATCACCCGAGCCCTGGACACAATGGGCACCATGGGATTGGTGGCGCGCAGGCGGGATGAACGAGATCGCCGCAACGTGCTGGTCCAGCGCACCGTGGCGGGGGCAGAATATCTGCAACGACTTGGAGATTTGATCGCCGAACAGGCCGGCAATGTGAATTGAGCGGTAAGAAGATACAAACAATCGATTGCAGATGAACCAACAAGCTTTGCCGGACAAACGCCTGAATGCCTATCGCGATGATCTTGCCGACAATTCGCTGCAAAATACTGTGGTTGCGCAGCAATATGTAGAAGGCAGTCCCGCATTAATAGCTACGCACTTCGCAGATATTTACGACAATCCGGCTGATGGTGCCGGCTTGCAAACACAGTTCTTGTACGGGCACCAAGTCACTGTTTTTGAGCGCAAAGATGGTTGGGCTTGGGTTCAGAGCCAAACTGACGGATATGTTGGCTATCTGCGTTTGGAAACGATTGCGGACATTGATGCATCTATGCCAACGACCTCAACCCATATGGTCAAAGCCCCGCGTACATTTCTGTACAGCGACACAGATTTGAAGTCGCCGCGCTGCGGTTATCGCTCTATCGGTTCCAAGGTCACCGTGGTTGATCGGGCCACGACGCGTGGAACCGACTACGCCGTTCTGGATAATGGTGAGTCTGTTATCGAAAAACACCTGATCGACATCGGAGACTGGTGTTCCGACCCGGTCAGCGTTGCCGAAACCTTATTGCACACGCCCTATCTGTGGGGAGGCAATACTGGCTTTGGCATTGACTGCTCCGGCCTGGTCTCTCTGGCCAGCTTGCTGTGTGGCAAGACCGTCCTGCGCGATTCAGACATGCAAGCGGCGAGCATCGGCGAGGTGATTCCACTGGATGTGGACCAGCTGCGCCGAGGCGACCTGATCTTCTGGAAGGGTCATGTTGGTATGATGGCCGATGCCAAAACCCTGCTGCATGCCAACGGCAACACGATGAACGTGGCTCTGGAACCGCTGAGCGAGGCCATTGAGCGGATCGGTTATCTTTACGACGCGCCGACACTGGCCCGTCGTCCTTAGCTCTCAATAGATAGAGTCGGTCTAGTAACCCAGCGAGCGATCCACCAGGTTTTCCAATCCACGCCCATCCTCATGGCGCGCGATTTGATTGGCGACATGGGCAGCCAGTGCATCCGGATCGCTCATGGCGGCGGCATGCGGGGTGATGATCAGATTGGGTTGATCCCAAAGCGGGCTGTTTGCCGGCAGAGGCTCTGTTTCAAACACATCCAAAGACGCACCGTGCAGACGACCGTCCTGAAGCGCACTGAGAATGTCACTTTCAACCTGTGAGCCGCCGCGGCCTGCATTGATGACAATAGGCGCGCCGAACGGGCCGTCCTTGGCCAGCCCGTCGATCAGCTGTTGGTTGATGATACCGGTCGTGGCTTGTGTCAAAGGCAGCAAGCTAACCAAAATATCAGTGTTGGCCAGAAACTCGGATAGTTGATCATTGCCGAAATAGCTGGTGACGCCCTCGACATCTTTAGGTGAATTGGACCAGGCGTTCATCGCAAAACCAAAACCCAGCAATTGCTGAGCACAGGCCTGACCCAATTCACCGAAACCCATGATTCCAATCCGAAACTTCGGAGCGCTGGGCTGGGGCAACTCACCCCACTGGTGATCGCGCTGTTGCTGGTCGTAGCGGCGCTGTTGGCGCACTTGCATCAGCACCTGCAATACCACCCACTCAACCATCGGACCGGTCAGCATCGGGTCGACGAAACGGACGATGGGAAGGTTTGGCAGATCTGGATCACTGAAAATATGATCAACACCCGCGCCGACGGAAAAGATGGCTTCCAGGTTGGAACAGCGCCCCAACAGGCCCGGTTCCGGCCCCCACACCACGGCGTATTTGACCTGCGATAGATCGGCCTTTTTGGACTCCGCATCAGCCCAGTTGATGAACTGACATTCCGGCATGGCCTGTCGGAAGGTCCGGTCTGACTTGAGATTTTCCCACTTCAGATCCAGCAAGATTGTGGTGGTCATTTTTCGGCATCCAACAATTGGTTCTTGTGTCGGGCAAACCACATCAGACCAATCATGACAATGCCATTGTTGATGTTATTGGAATCGATGGCATCCATCGCCTCCTGCAAACTCAGCAAGAAGGGAAATGTCTGCTCGGTTTCGCTGGCGTGTCCGGCTTCCTCGGCCAGATTCTGAGCATTCACTTCAGCGTAATAGATGTTGAGCACTTCATCTGTCAGACCCGGCGTTGTCAGGAACCGACACATGGGCTTGATCGAAAGGGCATCAAGTCCCGTCTCTTCTTTCAGTTCACGGGCAGCAGCCGATGCAGCATCTTCGCCCTCATCGATCAGGCCGGCTGCAAGTTCGACGGACAGGCCTTTGCCGACACCCAGCTGCGCACCAAGGCGGAATTGACGGATCATCACCAACTGATCGAGATTCGGGTCATACGCAACAACAGCAACCGCATGCTGTCCACGGACAATTTCACGTCTGGCGGAATTACCTGATTCATCTTCGCGATAGCGATAGGTGACGACCTGGCGAAAGCCGTCATATCCCAGGTCGCTGCTCTCAATTGTTATCGGCAGGTGGGAGTCGCTGATGATCGTTGGGTCACCGGCCATTACTGGTTGACCACGCCCGCTGGCGCTGTTTCCAGATCAAAGGCGGCCGCCATCAATGCCTTTGTGTAGTCTGTCCGCGGATCATCAAAGATCTGTTTCGAAGGCCCCTGTTCCACCACCTTGCCCAACCGCATGACAATCACATCATTGGCCAAGGCACGCACCACTTTCAGATCGTGGCTGATGAACAAATACGCCAGATTGCGCTCCTCCTGCAGACGCAGGAGCAACTCCACAACCTGTGCCTGAACGCTCATATCGAGCGCAGATGTCGGCTCATCCAACATCACAAATTTCGGCTCAAGGACCATGGCACGGGCGATGGCGATACGCTGACGCTGACCACCTGAGAATTCGTGGGGATAGCGATGGCGGGTTGCTGGATCCAGGCCAACTTCTTCCAGCACAGACGCCACAACGTCATCCACCTCGCCGGAGCCCATATGCGGCATGTGGATGTTCATACCTTCGGCGACGATTTCAGCCACTGACATGCGCGGGGACAGAGACCCATAGGGATCTTGAAAAACGATCTGCATCTCACTGCGCAGCGGCTTCATCTGGTTGAATGAGAAGGCATCAATGTCGCGGCCGACAAAGCCAATCTTTCCTTCCGATGAGATCATCCGGGTAAGCGCGAGACCAAGCGTCGTCTTACCAGAACCGGACTCGCCAACGACGCCAAGCGTCTGCCCGGCGCGCAGTTTGAGGTCAATGCCGTCAACCGCCTTAACGTGATCGACGGTGCGGCGCAGAAAACCGGCCTTGATCGGAAACCAGACCTTGACGTCATTGCCTTCAATAATGATCGGCGCATCGTCTTTTGCTACCGGCGGATCTCCCTTAGGCTCTGCGGCTAACAAATGCTTGGTGTAATCATGCTGCGGATTCTCGAAGATTTCAGCCGTCGGACCCTGTTCAACGATTTTGCCGTTGGTCATCACACAAACCCGGTCGGCGAACTTGCGTACAATCCCTAGGTCATGGGTAATGAACAGCATCGACAAACCGCGGTCTGCCTTGAGCTGATTGAGAAGTTCCAGAATCTGCGCCTGAACCGTGACATCGAGCGCTGTCGTCGGCTCATCCGCAATCAGCAGCTCTGGCGCATTGGCCAACGCCATGGCGATCATTACCCGCTGCCGCTGGCCGCCTGACAATTGGTGCGGATAGGCACCAAGGCGTTTTTCGGGGTCCCGAATGCCAACCTGGTTGAGAAGTTCCAACGTACGCTCGCGGGCGCTTTGTTCGTTCATGCCCTGATGCAGCGAAAGGATTTCGCCGATCTGTCGCTCGATCGTATGCAGTGGATTGAGCGAGGTCATCGGTTCCTGAAAGATCATCGTGATGTCATCACCACGCACCCGACGCAGGTCGCGTTCGTCGGAATCGAGCAAATCCTCTCCCTTGAACTCGATCTTGCCAGAAGGATGACTGGCCGAGGGATAAGGCAGCAGCTTGAGGACGGAAAGCGCCGTGACGCTTTTACCGGACCCGGACTCGCCGACCAGCGCTACCGTTTCGCCCTTGTCGATATGAAATGATACGTGATCGACCGCATTGCTTGTGACCCCAGAGACGGTGAAGTCGACCGACAGGTCGGTGACAGTCAGCAGTTTGTTGTCTGAAGCATCGGTCATCGTCACCAACTCACTTGAACGTCTTGCGCGGATCGAACGCGTCGCGTGTTGCTTCGCCGATGAACACCAGAAGCGACAGCATCACACTGATAACGATAAACGCCATGATCGCCAGCCAGGGCGACTGCAGATTGTTCTTTGCCTGCTGCACCATCTCGCCGAGTGATGGCGATCCGGGCGGCAGGCCAAAGCCAAGGAAGTCCAAAGCTGTCAGCGATCCAATCGACCCCGACAGAATGAACGGCATGAAGGTCAAAGTTGCCACCATGGCATTGGGCAAAAGATGGCGGAACATGATGGTGCCGTTGCTGACCCCCAGGGCGCGCGCCGCGTTGACATATTCAAAGTTACGGGCCCGCAGGAATTCCGCCCGCACCACGCCTACAAAGCCGGTCCAGGCAAACAGCAGCATGATGCCCAGCAATACCCAGAACCCCGGTGGCAGGACCGATGAAATAATGATCAGCAGATAGAGCAGCGGAATTGCCGTCCAGATCTCGATAAAGCGCTGGAACAGCAGGTCGACCCAGCCACCATAATAGCCCTGCACCGCGCCAGCACTGATCCCGATGACCGCAGAAAACAGTGTCAGTGTCAGGCCAAACAGAACCGAAATGCGGAACCCATAAATCAAACGCGCCGATACATCGCGAGCCTGATCGTCCGTGCCGAACCAGTTCCAGTTGCCATAGGTGCACAGCCGATCGTCGGCTCCTGCATCATATTTGCGGCAGGCCTCTTCCGTTTCCAGCAACCAGGTGGGCGGTGACGGGGCAGGACGCGGAACGTCAACATTCGTCGTGGAATAGGAATAGCGAATCGGGGGCCAAAGCATCCAGCCATTGGCTTCGATTTCTTCAATATTGACCGGATCGCGATAGTCGGTGACCGGCAGGAATCCGCCAAACTTCTCTTCGGGATAATCAAAAAAGACCGGAGCCAGCAACTCGCCCTTGTAGGACACCAGGATCGGTCGATCATTGGCGATGAATTCGGCCAACAGCGAAAAGATAAACAGGAACAGGAAAATCCAAAGCGACCAATAGCCCCGGCGATTGGCCTTAAAGTTTTGCCAGCGCCGCAGGTTCAGCGGTGTTACCTTGAAGGGGCCGATCTTTTCCAACCGCTTCTCGGCGACGGCAGCCGTCGCCATCTTCTCGGCACCAACCGGCATGTCGCTGCTCACCGCCATCACACATCCCGCCTGTCAAAGTCGATACGCGGATCAATCAGCGTGTACATCAAATCAGAAATCAAATTCACCAACAGGCCCATCAGGGCGAAGATGTAGAGGGTGGCGAAGACCACGGCATAGTCGCGCTGCAAGGTTGCCGTGAAGCCGAGGAGTCCAAGCCCATCCAGTGAAAAGATCGCCTCGATCAGCAGCGATCCTGAAAAGAAGGCGGAAATGAAAGCGCTCGGAAATCCCGCAATGATGATCAGCATCGCGTTGCGGAACACATGACCGTAAAGCACCTGTCGCTCGTTCAAACCCTTGGCGCGGGCTGTGACCACATATTGCTTTTTGATCTCATCGAGAAATGAGTTTTTAGTCAGCAGTGTGGTGGTGGCGAAGGCCGCCAGACACAGCGCAATAAGCGGCAAGGTCAAATGCCAGAAATAGTCGACAATCTTTCTCCATAGAGACAGTTCATCAAAATTGTCGGACGTCAGACCCCGCAGAGGGAACCAATCGAGGAAGGAACCACCAGCAAAGAAAACCATCAGCATCACAGCCACCAGAAACCCTGGAACGGCATAGGCGATGATGATGATGCCACTGGTCCACACGTCGAAGGCTGAGCCATCTTTAACGGCTTTGCGAATGCCAAGTGGGATCGAGATGATGTAGGAGATCAACATGATCCAAAGACCAAGCGAGATCGATACCGGCATTTTCTCGATGATCAGGTCGATCACCGAGATCGATCGGAAATAGCTTTCACCAAAGTCGAAACGGATATAGTCCCACATCATCATGAAGAAACGTTCATGAGCCGGCTTATCAAAGCCAAACTGTTCTTCAAGACGCTTGATGAACTCAGGGTCGAGCCCCTGCGAGCCTCGATATTTAGACGAACCGCCACCACCTTCGGTGCTGGTTTGGGCTGAATCATCGGCGCCCTGAAAATCACCTCCGCCTCCGGAAATACGATCCGTGGCATCGCCGCCCTGCCCGGTGAGTTGAGCAATCACCTGCTCAACCGGTCCACCAGGTGCAAACTGGATAACCGTGAAACTGAGCAACATGATCCCAAACAGCGTCGGGATCATCAACAACAGTCGTCTTGCGATATATGCGCCCATATGTTGGCTAATTCTCTCGCTCGAATCGGTGGTTCTTTTGCGTCAACAAGCTGGCCAATTCTCAGCCCCGTTTTCAGCCTTTGCCAATGGCTTTCGCTTTTTCCGCATCAAACCACCAATATTCCTCGATCGGGAAGTCATAGTCCGGCTTGGTATCCGGATATCCAAACATGTCCCAATAGGCGACCCGGTGATTCGATGACTTCCAGTTTGGTATCCAGCTGTATGTCGAACGTGCCACTCTGTCGAGTGCGCGCAGTACCACGGCGAGTTCAGCGCGGGTTTTGGCGCCATCGATTTTTGAGACGATTTCATCAACCGCAGCGCTTTTGATGCCCGCATAATTGCGATTGCCCTCACTATCAGCGTATTTCGACTCAAAGAACTGAGACAGGGTTTCGCTCGACGGCGTGGCGCCCAACCGGAAGGCCATACCGGTGATGTCAAAGTCATAGGTATCCAGCCGCTGTTGGTACTGGGCCGGATCCACCAAACGCATGGTGGCATTGGCGCCCAACGCATTCAGATTGGCAACAAACTTGCCCAATATGCGCTCGAATACGGGCGAGCGGATCAGAAATTCAATCTCCAACTGCTCCCCATTCGTGTCGACAAGCTTGGATCCATCACGAACCCAGCCGGCTTCCTTCAACAACTGGCTGGCCTTGCGCAACAAGGACCTGTCCCGGCCAGACGCGTCCGAAACCGGTTGCAGCGGCGCATCCTCAAAAACCGAGGGATCCAGTTCAGCCTTCAGACTTTTCAGCAGCGCAAGCTCATCACCCTCTGGTTTGCCTATGGCCTTGAATTCGGAGTTTTCAAAGAAGGACTGACTGCGCTGATAGGCGTTGAAGAAGAAATTGTCATTGGTCCATTCAAAGTCGAAACAATGACCAATCGCCTGAACGGTTTTGGGGTGAGAGAACTTCGCCCGGCGTTTGTTGACGGCCCAAGCCTGGAAAGAGGCAACCTTTTCACCGTCAAACAGCTTTTGGACCGCCCGTCCTTCTTTCATGGCCGGGAAATCGTATTCGGTCGCCCAGGTCTTGGAGGTGAATTCCTGGCGGTAATGAATCTCGCCCTTTTTGAAGGCTTCAAACCCCGCCTGGCGTTCGCGGTAGAACTCGATCCTCAGGACATCAAAATTGTTGCGGCCAATCGAGAACGGCATGTCCTTGGCCCAGTAATCTGCGACCCGCTCATATTCGATGAAGGAGCCGGCCCGCAGTCGCTTGACCCGGTAAGGACCGGAAGACAACGGCGTTTCCAATGTCGATTCAACAAAATCGTTGGCCGAATAATAAGCTTTCGAGAAGATCGGCATCAGCACGACAGTCAAAATCGCCCGATCGGACTGCTTGCCATTGAACTGAAGTTCCACGGTGCGTTCATCCTTGGCGATGGCGGCCGTCATATTGGCCAAAACGATCGACAAGGATGGGTGCCCGTCCTTTTTCAGAAGCTCGTAGGAATAGGCCACATCCTCTGCGGTGATCGGCGAACCGTCATGAAAACGGGCCTCGGGGCGCAGGACGAAGGAATAGGTGTTGCGGTCTTCGGATATTTCAACAGATTCAGCCACCCGGCCATACACAGCGGTGGGTTCATCGATGGCTCGGATCATGAGAGCATCGAAGGACAATTCCATGCGCGGTGGCCCATTGCCCTTCAGCGTGAATGTGTTCAGCGTATCGAAGGTTTGCGGGTTTTGGTTATAGGCCCAGTTTGGAATGCTGAAATTGAACACGCCACCCTTCGGGGCATCTGGATTCACGTAATCGAAATGCGCGTAGTCGGGCGCGTATTTCAGCTCACCAAACGCCGACAAGCCATGCAGCTTTGTGCCGATTGGATTGGCAGCCAGCGAAATACCCGGCCAGTTGGCCAATGGTCCAAGCAACAACGAGGCAAGTGAAAGTTGTCCGAATTCTCGGCGATTGAGCGACATAGCGTTTCCAGTCCTACTAATATTTCGCGTTCAGCGCGGCTTCTTTCTCCACATCGATCCACCAGCTCTCGGCGTCGAGGCCGCGATAGGGTTGTGTGGGAGGACGGCCGAATTTGTCCCAATAGGCAACACGGTCCTTGTTCAGATACCACTGCGGTACCGTGAAGTAGTTGAACAGCAATACGCGATCGAGCGCATTGGTGGTGGCCACCAGTTCTTCTCGGTCCTTGGCGTAGACAATGCGTTCAATGAGGGCGTCGAGCACCTCGTCCTTGGCGCCCATATAGTTGCGCGAACCGGACTGATCAGCCGCTTCCGTGCTCCAGTATTCGCGCTGCTCGTTGCCGGGTGATTGCGATTGCATGGTGACCAGTGACGCCACCTCGAAATCAAATTCATTGACCCGCGCTACATATTGCGAGGTGTCGACAATGCGGAAGGTCGCGTCGATGCCAAGCCGCTGCAGGCTTTTCAACCACGGTGCATTGACCTTCTCACTGGTCGGCGAGTAACCGAGGATCTCCAGCGAAAACTGCTCCCCATTGGCGTCTACCAGCTTGCTGCCATCGCGTTTCCAACCCGCTTCCTGCAGCAAATCAAAGGCAACCTTGAGGAATTTACGTTCGTCACCGCGCGTCTCATAGACCGGCAGATCGAATTCCTCTGTGAACACTTCAGCGGGTAGCTTGTCCTTAAACTCGCTGAGGATTTCCAGCTCGCGTCCCGTCGGCAATCCTTTGGATTGCAATTCGGTACCGCCAAAATAGCTTCTGGTGCGGGTGTATTGCTCAAAGAACAGGTTCTTGTTCATCTGCTCAAAGTTCATCGCCCATGTCAGCGCCTTGCGCACACGCCGGTCCTGAAACTTCGGCAACCGCGTATTGAGCACCCAACCTTGCATTGGGTAGCCCGAAGAATCGTCAATTTCGATCTTCTTCACATCACCCGCCTCGAAAGCCGGGAAGTTGTAACGACGCGCCCAGTATTCGGCGCGGTTCTCAACGCGCAAATCGCCAAAGCCGCCTTTCTTAAAGGCTTCCCACATGGCGTTTTGGTCTTTGAAATAGGTGTAGCGACGCTCGTCGAAATTGTAGCGCCCCTTGCGGGTCGGGGTGTCCTTTGCCCAGTAGTCGTCGACGCGGACATAGGTGATGTCCGAGCCGGCATTGAACTCACCAATCTTGTAAGGACCGCTGCCAAGCGGCGGCTCCAGTGTCGGCTTGGTGAAGTCGCGCTTGTTGCCCTCCGCATCGGTGCCCTCCCACCAGTGCTTGGGCAGCACCGGAAGATCACCGATGATCAACGGCAGTTCGCGGTTGTTCTTCTGCGAAAAGATGAATGTGATTTCTTGCGGGCCGTCGATACGGATTTCCTCAACATCACCGAAATACCGATTGTACTGCGGGGAATGCTCTTTGAGGGTCTCCATCGACCATTTCACATCTTCCGGTGTGATCGGTTTGCCATCATGCCAACGGGCCCGTTTGTCGAGCCGATAGGTGGCTGAGGAATAGTCGTCCGGATAGGTGAAGGCTTCGGCAATCAACGGATGTGAGGCGGAGGGTTCGTCGATCGATTTCGCCATCATCAGGTCCCACAACAGACCGCCCTGATAGTTCATGCCAGCGGCAACCGACCCCTGCACGATGAAAGGATTGAAGCTGTCATATGTGCCCAGCGCCATACTGTTATATGTGCCGCCCTTGGGCGCATCGGGATTGACATGATCATAATGGGTGAATCCGCCCTCATACTTGGATTTGCCGATCAACGAAGTCGAAGTCCGCCAGACCCGATCATCGGCCTGCGCCGCGGTGACGTGCCAGGTCACGCCCAACATCATTATGGCAGCAAGGGTGGAAAAAAGCCGGTTCATCAAAACTGCTCCTCACAGCTATTCGATTTCATCCTATTGGAAGTCAAAGGATGTTTCGCGTCAAGTTACGTTGTTGTCAGCATTTGGGTTCTTGACGTTGCCCACAAATGCACATTGTGACCGTAATCAAGACACAATTTTGGACACAAAAAAACCGGACAAATTGCCCGGTTTCTTTGGAAGTCAGATCTGCAGGGGAAATTATCCCTCTGGCAGCGGTGCCGGTTCTGCAGCCAACGAGCGTAGGTAAGCAATCATGTTGGCGCGGTCTTCGGTTTTCTTGATACCAGCAAAACCCATCGAGGTGCCTTTGACGTGCGCTTTCGGCTTATAAAGGAAGCCGTTCAGCTCCTCGTAAGTCCAGGTTTTGTCAGCTGCGTAAGCTGTCAGCGCGCTGGAATAACCAAAACCGTCAGAACCGGCGATTGGGCGGTTCACGATGCCATAGAGGCCCGGACCCACCTTGTTCTTGCCGCCTTCGTTGAAGGTGTGGCAGGCAACGCATTTTTTGCCGACTTTCTCGCCCTTGGCGAGGTCCGCAGATGCCAGAAGAGCACCGATCGGCTCCACAACCGGGCCAGTGTCGGTGGCAGTGGTGGCCGCAATGGCTTCACCGCCAGGGATCTCAAAACCGGCTGTTTCCGGATTGCCGTGCTTGAAAATACCATCCGCCAGAAAATTGACGCCCAGCACCACGAAGGCCAAAGCCAACAGGGCGCCAAAAACTTTGTTCCACTCAAAAGAGTCCATGTGCTTATGCTCCAGAAAAGCAAGTGAATGTTTGCAAACTTCCGCCGTCGATGTCCTGGCTCAAACGCGCCAATACGCCGTCGACTCGCTGCAAAGTCGGTCCGCAATAACTGGCGGGAAACTATGTCTTTTGATCCGCGGTTGCAACACCTATAAGACCTTCAATTGTGAGACTTTTGCGGTATTTTTGTCGCGATAGGACGAAGGGCACGTTTGAGAATGAATAAATCGGCAAATTTGGTGATGATACCGGCACGAATGGCCTCGACCCGGCTGCCCGGCAAGCCTCTGGCAGACATTGCTGGCCTGCCAATGATTGTCCAGGTTCTGCACCGGGCGCAGGAGGCCGATGTGGGCCGGGTGATCGTTGCCACCGATACCCAAGAGGTGTTGGACGTTGTCGTGCAACACGGTGGTGAAGCGGTGATGACACGGGAAGACCACGTCTCGGGCAGCGACCGTATATATGAAGCGTTGGAAAATCTCGCTGATGCCGACCAAGTCGAAACAATCATCAATGTCCAAGGGGATCTGCCGACCATCGACAAAGACGTCATTCGCGCCAGTCTGATTCCTCTGCAGAACGGAGATGTTGATCTGGCGACCCTGATAACCGAAATCACGCTGGACGAGGAAAGAGACGACCCTAACGTGGTCAAGATGGTGGGAACGACCTGCGGCGTTGCGGAAAATGTGCGGCGGGCCCTCTATTTCACCCGCGCCACGGCGCCTCATGGTGACGGACCCTTGTATCACCATATCGGCCTCTATGCCTGGCGCCGTGAAGCATTGAAGCGCTTCGTATCGTTGCCGCCGTCGCCACTTGAATTGCGTGAGAAACTGGAACAGTTGCGGGCACTGGAGAATGGCATGCGCATCGACGCGGCGCTCGTTGACACGGTACCCTTGGGTGTCGATACTCCCGACCACTTGGAACGCGCCCGCGCCATCCTCAGCCAATAAAGCGAGTACAAATGCCACACCGAACCGGCAAAATTGCCTTTCAGGGGGAACCCGGAGCCAATTCCGATACTGCCTGCCGCAATGTCTATCCAAACATGGACCCTCTGCCCTGCCCGACCTTTGAAGATGCCTTTGAGGCGCTGAATTGTGGCGATGCGGAATTGGCGATGATTCCGATTGAAAATACAATTGCGGGACGTGTTGCTGACATTCATCAATTACTGCCCAATTCCGGGTTTCACATCATTGGCGAATATTTCCTGCCGATCCATTTTCAGCTGATGGCCCTACCCGGGGTAAAGTTGGAAGACGTGGAAACCGTCTATTCCCACATTCATGCCCTCGGCCAATGCCGGGAAATCATCCGCAAGAACGGCTGGAAAGGCGTGGTTGCAGGCGATACCGCGGGTGCTGCCCGCATGATCGCCGACAATCAGGATACCAAAGCTGCATCCCTTTCGCCCCGCCTGGCTGCAGAACTCTACGGCATGAACATCCTGCAGGAAGACGTGCATGATGCGGACACCAATACCACCCGCTTCGTCATCCTGTCGCGCGAACCCGAGATCCCGCATGTCGACGCCGGTCCTGCCATCACGACATTCGTGTTCCGGGTGCGCAACGTGCCAGCGGCGCTGTATAAGGTGATGGGCGGATTTGCCACCAACGGTGTCAACATGACGAAGCTGGAATCCTATCAAATCGGCGGGACTTTCACGGCAACGCTGTTCTACGCCGACATTGAAGGACATCCCGAGCAGGAAAATGTCAAATTCGCGCTGGAGGAAATGGAGTTCTTCTCCGCCGAACGGCGCATTCTGGGCGTCTATCCGGCGGCCGAGCGGCGTCACAGCTAGCGGAAACCTGTTGGGCATGTCGACACCAATCAACCCTGCCATTGCTGGTCTCAACGCCCCGCCGATCCCGATCGTGCAGAAGTCGGCGCGCGACTATGATGGGCGCTTGGGGGATTTGATCGATCTGTCGCAAGCGGTGCCGGGCTATGCCATTCATCCCAAGCTTGGGCACCATTTGGAACAGGCAGCAAGCCGGGCCGATCTGCTTGGATATGGACCGATCGAAGGCGAAACCGCTTTGCGGGGCGCCTACAGCCAACATGCCTCTGACATCTACGGCGCATCGATCACACCAAGTGAAATCCACATCACCGCAGGATGCAACCAGGCCTTTGTTGCAGCAGCATTGACCGTCGCCGGGCCAGGCGACACCGTCCTGTTGATCACACCCTATTACTTCAACCACGACACAACGCTGTCGATGTTGGGCATTCAGACAAAGACGATCAGCGCGGGACCAGAAAACCGATATTTGCCGGACCTTTCTCAGTTGGCAGCGGCGATCACACCGGATGTCAAAGCCATCGCCTGCGTGACACCCAACAACCCCACCGGCACGATCTATCCGACGGGCTTGATGAACAGCCTGTTTGACCTGTGCACCAGGCACAATATCTGGCTGATGGTCGATGAAACCTACCGCGATTTTCTCGGCGATGGTGAGGATCAGCCGCAGCCACATGCCCTGTTGCAGCGCCCCAACTGGCGCGACCATTTCATCGGTCTGTACAGTTTTTCAAAGTCGTTCTGCATCCCCGGCCACCGGCTGGGCGCCATCACTGCAGGGGCAGAAGTCGTCACCGCGATCTCCAAGATCATGGATAATCTCCAAATCTGCGCCGCCCGGCCGCCCCAACACGCCGTCGCCGAAACGCTGGAACTTCTGGCCGGTTGGCGCGCTGAAAACCGCGTCGAAATCCGACGCCGTCGCGAAGCCCTGATGGCGGTCCTCGCCGAATGTGAAGGCTGGGAGATTGTGACCATCGGCGCCTATTTCAGCTATGTGCGTCATCCCTTCAAAGACCGCAGCTCAACCGATGTGGCGCAGTTTCTTGCCAAGGAACGGGGCGTCGTCACTCTGCCGGGCACATTCTTCGGTGAAGGCCAGGAAGCATTTCTGCGCTTTGCCTTTGCCAACGTCTCAGCCGAACAGTTGAATTTGCTCAAAACCCGCCTCAACTGACGCCTGCTCGACAAGCACAACGCCACTACCTAGGCTGACTGGCAACTTCCCTAAGTCGAGTACGCCACCATGTGGTCTCAAAACCCGCTCACCGAACGCCTCAATCTGAAGTGGCCGATCTTTCAATCCCCGATGGGGGAAATCACCACGCCATCTCTTGCAGCGGCAGTCAGCGAAGCAGGCGGCCTGGGCGGACTGGGCATGTGGGGGTTCAGCGGAGAGGATGCAGAACGGCGTGTTGCCGGCTTTCGTCAGCAATCTGGAGGCAGCCTCAACGTCAACTATCCCCTGTGGGATCATCCCGGCGACATCACAAACACCGGACACGCCATGCGCAAAGCAGTACAAAAACTGTATGACCAGGAAGGTTTGGGGCCGGTTCCAGAGCCTGGTGGATCTGCCGGCGGCGTAACCGATGAGCACCTTGAGATGCTGCAGAAGATGAAGCCGGAATTAATCAGCTTTCACTTCGGCCTGCCGGATGAAAACACCATTGCCGCCATCAAGGAGATTGGCATTTTCATCATTTCCAGCGCCACCACGGTGGCCGAGGCGCGCGCGTTGGAACAACGCGGAGTTGACGCCATCATCGCCCAGGGCACCGAAGCTGGCGGCCATCGTGGCACTTTCACCGATACCCCCATTTCCATGCAGCCAGGATTGTTTTCGCTGCTGCCTCAGGTCGTTGACGCGGTGAGAGTGCCGGTCGTCGCCGCTGGCGGAATCAGCGACGGCAGGACCATCGCCGCCGCGATCATGATGGGCGCCAGCGCCGTTCAGATCGGCACCGTCTTTTTGCGTTGCGAAGAGGCCAATGTATCCGACAGCCATAAAGACGGGTTGGATCTCGGCACTGAAGCCAACACGGTGGTCACACCGCTGCTGTCCGGGCGCCCCGCCCGATTTATCAAAAACAGGCTGATCGACGATTTGACAGAGTCCGGTGCCCAGCCCCTGGCCTTTCCGGCCCAGATGGGCTTGATCCATGGGCTTGGCGATGTCGGCAAAACCGAACTCACGCCGCTGTATGCCGGACAATCCGTCGCCATGGCGCGCAGCCTGCCCGCCGGCGAATTGGTGGTGAAGCTTGCGGCTGAAACCACAGCCTGCTTTCAGGCCTACCGCTAAGAGATGGCCACGTCCTCATAATGGACATAAGCGAAGCGATGCGAGTCGGGCGCCCATGACGGCACATTGATCGTGCCCTGCCCGCCAACAAAGGAATTGAGAATGCGCGGCGCTTGAGCAGCACCGTCATCAACATTCGCCGACATCAAGCGCAATTCAACCTGCCGATTGGCTGGATGCCCCCATGTACCGGGCTCGTAGGCAAGATAAACAACATGCTTTCCATCCGGTGATGGATGCGGAAACCAATTGACGCGCTCATCATTGGTCATCTGCTGCAGGTCGCGCCCATTTGGACGCACCCGCCAAAGCTGGACATCGCCTTCCTGTCTTTCGCCATTGAACCAAATCCATTCGCCGTCAGGTGTGTAGTCGGGCCCGTCACAATGGACAAAATCAAAGGTCAGTTGGGTTTCACCGCCGCCGCCGACAGGACAGATATAGATCTGAAACGTCTCGCCCCGCCGTGCCGTGTAAGTCAGCGTTTGGCCATCCGGCGACCAGCCATGCCAATAGGACGGCACATTCTCTGTCACCCGTACGGGCTCGCTACCGGTGATCGGCAGGGTATAAATGCAGCTGCCGTCGGTTCGGGTGCGGTCACTGATGGCCAACAATGTGCCATCAGGGGAAATCCCATGGTCGTTGTTGAGTTGATGCGCAAAGCCTGTGTCCATCGGCTGTAGTTCCGGCTCATCCAGCGGCACCCGAAACAAACGCCCATTGCCGTTGACGATCAAAGCTGCGCCATCGGGCGTCCAATTCGGCGCCTCGATGTGCCCATCCACCGTCAGCACATTCTTGCTGAGACCGGTATTGATATCAAATACCGACAATAGGCTCTTCATCCGGTCTGTCCTTCTTTTCGTGTCGCCAGATAAACCCCGACGGCCGCGATCACCATGCCGGGCCACGCCCATATTGGCATAACCTCGCCCAACATGAACCAGGCCAGCAATGCAGCCAGAGGCGGCACCAGGAACAGGAGCGCAGACACGCGGCTGACATCACCGGCACGGATCATCGCAAGCAAAAGACCGACCGCGATGACCGAGTTACCAATCACCAAATAGGCCAACGCGGCTGAAAACTCCCAGGTCCAGGTCACCTGCATGTCTTCCAGCCAGAGCATCGCCGGCACAATACCGATCAGACCGACACCAAATCCAACCAGATTGGCGGTGATCGGGTGATGGTCGACACCAAAGCGCTTTTCCCAGAACGAGCCCGTCGTAATGCCCGCCAAAGCAAGCAAGGCGCTGAAAAGCCCCCACAAGGTGGGCGGTTCCACATTGGATCGCGTGACAATGACAATCGCTGTGCCAAGCAAACCCAAAAACAACCCCAACCAGCGCCGCCAGCCTATCTTTTCGCCACTCCAGCTGGGCGCCAGCAGGGCAACGAGAATGGGCTGAAACGACATCAGCAAGGCGACCGTGCCAGCGGCAATACCGGCATGAAAAGCCACATAGCTCATGCCGAAATAGATGCACTGAATCAAAAAACCCACAACCGCCAAATGCCCCCAGTCGGCAGCGGAGTCGGGCAGCGGCGGGCGCACAATTACGAACAATACCGCCATGATCACAACCACCGCGCCAAAGCGCAGCGCCAGCAATGTCATCGGTTCTGAATAAATCAGCGCGACCTTGGCCACGGCATAACCCGCCGACCACAGAAGCAGAAAGATAAGCGGGGCGAGGACCAGCCAGAGGGGTCGCCTGAGTTGCATGAAGAACTGTCTTTTCTGTCGCCTGAACCGGTTCAAGAAGGAACCTATCGGCGAATCTGGCGCATCTCCAGCCGCTTGCTGGTCAAAAAGCGCATTTTATGGAACCATTTGGGAAATTAGGGAGGCTTAGACCAATGGGCAAATTCATCATTGAACCGCATTTTCGCTTGCATGAATGGGTTGCTGAGGAAAAGGGGTATTTCAAACAGGCCGGCTTGGATTACGAGTTCCGCGAGCTGATCCGCTCCACATCCGGCGGACATCACAGCACGGCCAATAAGGTGGGTGCCTTCCAGAGCATCGAAAAAGGGCGTGAGTCGAACGTCAATAGTGCCTGTCATTGGACGGTCAATGCAGCGGCCTCAGCCGGCCATACAAAACTCTATGCAGATGCCTATTCGGTGTCGCCGTCTGGCATATTTGTACCAGCAGATTCACCCATCAAATCACCTGAAGATCTGGCCGGCATCCCGATCTCGGTGGGCTATCAATCAGGCAGTCACTATTCGACGATCCAGGTTTTGGAGCCCTATATGCCGATGCAGGACATCAACCTGTCGTTCAACGATGGTCTGCTGTTCAAGCGCATGGAACTGCTGCTTGAGGGCAAGGTCCAGGCCGCAGCGCTGTTCAGTGGCCCCTATTATTTCGCCGAGCAATTGGGCTTTCGCAAAATCATCGATTCGACTTTCATGATGGCCGGTTCAATCAACCACGACGCCGATCCGGAGGATGTGGTCAAATACTACGCTGCCCTGCGTCAAGCGCAGGCCCAGATCGACTTGCGACCGGAACTGTACACCCACCACTACAAAAAAGAGTTCCCAGAAAAGTTCCATGACCAGATGGACACGCGCCGCTGGGGTCCGGGCGAACGCATCGTGTTCGAGCCCTATTCCAAACAGATCTTCGACGATTCATTTGTCTGGATCCAGGAGCATGGCATCTTCCCGGACGGTGGCATGGGCAATGGGGTCTACGAGGACTCGGTGGTTTCGTACCACACTGCATAGGCGCTGGCAGCTTCGGAGACCCCACGCTGCTTGACAACAAAGTCCAAGTGATCTCCATGTGGTCAGACGCCGCTTGCGCGGAACCGTCTCCAGGGGTCATTTTGGCTGGTCAATCTGTGAAATTGTATGTGAGCACCGCTGTGCAATTGTCGATCGGACTGGTTGGCAGCCTCGTCGCCTTTTGGCTGGGCCTGCCAATGCCGTTCCTGCTGGGCAGTCTCGTCGCAACCGGCGCCTATGCCATGTTCGCAACGCGGCGCAGCGGTGAGAAGATTGAATTTCCCGCATGGCTGCGCAAGGGATTTGTCGCTGTCATCGGCGTGATGATCGGAACGACATTTTCCAGCGACCTGCTGGCGATTGTGCCAACACTCGGGATTTCGCTGGCACTCATGGTGCCCTATGTCGCTGTGACTCTGGGCGTCGGATACCTGCTGTTTCGACATGTTGGAAAATATGACCGCACCACCGCGGTCTTTGCGGCCATGCCGGGTGGCTTGGTCGAAGCGGTTGCCTTTGGTGAACAGGCCGGGGGCGACATTCGTATTCTCAGCCTGCAGCATTTCGCCCGGATCGTTCTCGTCGTCATGGCGGTGCCACTGTTGTTTTACATCTGGTCCGGACAGGCCGTGGGCAGCGCCGCCGGTCAGACTTTTTCGGTGACGCCGTGGAGTGCATTTGATGTCGTGATGATTGCCGTTCTCGCACCACTCGGCATGCTTGTCGGACCGTGGTTGCGACTGCCGGCGCCCTATTTGACCGGCCCCCTGTTGCTCAGTGCGCTGATCCACGCCACCAGTCTGACGGCCACCAACAACCCCGACTGGCTGCTCTATCTGGCCCAGCTGATCGTTGGCACCGGTTTGGGCGCCAACTTTTCCGGCGCCACAATCAAGCAATTGCTCAATGCCTTTGCCCTGGGCTTTGTCGCCGTCTCGCTGATGCTGTTGGTCAGTTTCGGCTTTGCCACAGGTGTTGGTCAACTGACACCCTTGAGCTTCGATGCTCTGTTCATCAGCTATGCGCCAGGCGGCGTGACCGAGATGAACCTGATTGCTCTCAGCCTCGGCGTCAGCCCGGTGATCACCGCCACCCACCATCTGTTTCGAATCCTGTTGACCTCACTGCTGTCCGGATTCTTGGCCCGCTCCCAGAAACGCCAATGATCGGCAGCGATTAGCGGCGATTGGCGGCGAAGAGCACTATCATATTAGTGCAGTGGTAATTCTGGGGCTTTAGACCATCATCAGGCTTGCTGAAAGCAAGTACGACAGGTGGGAAATGCAACACGGTGCGCGGCTGAATCCGATTGATGATATCTGCAAGAGGCTGTCGCTGGCCTATCTGCTTGCCGACAAGGACGATCCCGAGATCCAACAGAAAATCGCCGATACCGAGCTTGATGGCCTGTATGAGTTCGCCAAAATGATCTACGCGCTCTCGCGCAGCAGGCAGTTCCAGCCAAAGGTTTGCGAAGACTTGCTTGAGGCGATCGGCCTGCAGGTGAAATATCCGCCAACGCCTGAATTGAAACTGGATGGCGGCCCCAACCTCTTCATCGCCAACAGTTCCGGTTGCAGTCTGGTCGACGGGGCGATCGGAACGATCCTGATGGCCCGGCTTGGCCTGCGCGGCAGCATCGTGACGGCGAAGGAGCAACATCTCACCGCCACGCCAGAAGAGGTGATCTGCGTCGAACATCCTAGAATTCAAACCGCCGATCCGCGCAGTGATTCCGACATCGCCAAGACAAATGCCAAAGCGATCCTGCAGATGAGAAGCGCCTTGGCAAACGGGCGCAGCCTGTTGCTGTTCCCGGGCGGTGGCACCTTCCAATCCAATCAAAATGGACAGACCATTCTCGACGGCAGCTTTGACCGTCTCGCGCCGGTTCTTCTGGCCTGCAGCGACCTGCAGCCCACCCTGCATCTCTACCATTTTCACTATGACATGCCCGGTTGGTGGACCGAATTGCTCGACAGCGATCAGGCGCGCTTTCGCGCAACACAGTGGAAAGCCCTGCTGGCCCTGCAACCGCAGATCGCCGAAGTCCGGCACGTCACCACCGCAGACATAACACCTTCCATCGACAAGCGGCGGCGCTATGAACTATGCCGCGAACTGCTCGAACTAACGGCCAAGATGGCGACATCGGTGCCGCTTCGGCGCACCGACCCGTGAGCCTCACACCTTCGGTGAAACCAGACCACTGCTGACCGCAAACGGATCCCAGCTCGGGTCCCGGTGCCAGTCATATTCGCAGCCTTCGGCCATCCAGTCCGCCGCCTCCTGCCCAAACAGGTGGGCGGCCGCGGCAAGGCTCATGTCCATGCCCGCAGAAACGCCGGACGAGGTGAAGAACTTGCCATCATGCACCCAGCGCGCCTGTTCCACCCATTCCACATTCGGGCCGAGCCCGACAGTATCGCGAAAGTCCATCTTGTTGGTCGTCGCGCGGTGGCCGTCCAGCAGTCCTGTCATCGCCAGCAAAATGCTGCCCGTGCAAACGGTCATCACCAGTTCGGCCCGGTTCCCGGTTTCTTGCAGCCACTGAATCACCTCGGGCCGGTGCCCGGCATCGATGGCGCTGTCACCGCCTGGAATGAGCAACAGATCATAGTCGGATCCATCGTCGATGGTCTTGTCAGGACAAATCCGCTGGCCATGCCGGGTCGGCAGCGGCGCCAGCGTCTCGGCCACCATGGTCAGGGCAATCCGGTCATCAAACCCGGCCAACATTTCAATCGGGCCGAACAGGTCCAACGTCTGGATTCCTGGGAATATGAATACCGCCAATTTCTTCATCATCTCGCCTCCCGGCCCGGTGCCGCATCTTCTGTTTCAACCGTCCCAGCCTGTCACAGTTCTGCCCGCCGTGCGTGTCCGAACGAACGAAATGGACGCGATTTGCGACGATTTGCGACAACAGGCTTTACGCAGGCGGCCGGGAAAAATATGACTTGAAGTCACAAACCAACATTTATCCTTTTGAGGAACAGACATGAAGATCGATGGCACTACGGCTCTGGTAACGGGTGGCGCAAGCGGGTTGGGCGAGGCGACCGTGCGCCGTCTGAGCGCTGCTGGCGCCAAGGTCGCCATTCTGGATTTCAACATGGAACGCGCCGAGCAGGTCGCTGCCGAGGTCAACGGTGTGGCGATTCAGGTTGATGTGTCTGACGAGCCATCGGTCGCCGCAGCGGTTGCGCAGGCAGCCGATCAGCTGGGCGCCGCGCCGCGCATTGCCGTCAACTGCGCCGGCATTGGCCTGGCGGCCCGTGTGGTCGGCCGCGAGGGCAAACTGTCGGTCGACGTGTTCGACAAGACGATCAAGGTCAACCTCTACGGCACCTATCATGTGATGAGCCACGCGGCCAACCT